>JBAVPF010000530.1:0-3752 GCA_049692815.1 Acidimicrobiia bacterium | reverse complement strand
TGCTCACTCCGCGCCGGCCACCGACGCCGGTGTCGTCCCTGCTCCATTGGGACGGGCTCAAACACTCGATAACCGCCGCCGAGCCATGGCAGAGACTCCGATGGAGCCTGCTGCTCATCCTGCAACTCCTGGCCGTTGTGTTGCTGGCACTGGCCCTCGCCCGACCGGCCGTCCTCGAGCAGGCCGAGCTGGCCGACCACACGGTCTTCATCATCGACGCATCGGGCTCGATGGCCTCCATCGACGGCGACCCCGACCGCTTGGCGACCGCGGTGGCCCGGGCCGAGGATCTGCGGTCAGAGCTCCCCGATGCCGGAATCGCCAGCCTGATCATCGCCTCCTCACAGCCTGCCGTCCTGGTCTCCCAGAGCGCCGACGCCGACGAGTTCAGGCGGGCCGTGGAGACCGTTCGGACCAACGCCGGCCAGGCCGACTACGAGTCGGCGTTCGCTCTGGCCGAATCACTCGTGCTGCCCGACAGGCAGACCGGTTTCGTGCTCATATCCGATGGGCGACTCGACGAGACCGAACAGCGTCTCGCTCCGCTGGGAACACGCTTCGAGTCGGTGGGACGCACCGACACCAACCGAGCCATCACCGGGCTGTCGGTGAACTCAGGGCCGGGCGGGCTCCAGGCGAGGGTCACCGTCGAGTCGACGGGCGGGCCGGACGCAGTGCAGGTGCTCCGGCTCGACGTCGACGGCACGACTGTGCTCAGCAAGGAGATCGAGATCCCGGGCGGCGGGGTGGTCGAGGAGACCGTCGAGCTCCCCGCCGGCAGTCGAGTCGCCGCCTATCTGGACGGCCAGGACCTGCTGGCATACGACAACCAGCGGTTCGTGGGTGCGCCGGTCCTCGGCGAGCTGAAGGCGAGGATCCTCGGAGAGAGCACCTTCTTCGTGGAAGAGCTGTTGTCGGCCATGCCGGAGATCGACACCGATGTCGCCCCCGGGGAGGACGTCGACTTCGAGATCTATGCGGGAGTGCCGGTGCCCGCCGCGGCGACGGTCCCGTTCATCGCCATCGACTCCCCGGGCGGTGCTCCCGGCATCGTCGCCACGGGGCGAATCGACAACCCGATACCCACGCTGGTGGCCGACCATCCGATCCTCGACGACATCGACGTGAGCCGTCTCGCCATCGCCGAGGCTCAGGCCCTGGAGGTGACCACGGGCGAGGTGGTTCTCGGCGCCCCGGGCGCGCCACTCATCGTGGAGAGCGAGACCGGCGGCATCCCCTTCTACTACATAGCCTTCACCCTGGAGCAGTCGAATCTCCCCATCGACATCGCCTTCCCCATCATCGGCGCCCGGATGGTGGGAGGACTGGCCACCTCGGAGGGGGTGGCCGACGCCCTCACCGTCGGGGAAGCCCTGCCGATAGGGACTTCCGGGGGCACGGTCACCGACCCGCGCGGCAACACGACGGTGATCTCGTCCGGGGACTCCGAGCCGATCGCCGACATCGCCGGCTTCTGGAACATCCAGCGGATCGATGGCGAGCCCTTCGACGTGGCCGTGAACGCCGACATCGCCGAGTCGGCCCTGGCCCCCGTCGCGGTCCTCCCCGAGATCCGGCCCGCCCCGGGCGGGGCGACGGCGGTGGACGCAACCACGACGATCGCACGCACCCTCCTCCCATGGGTGATAGCCGCCCTCCTCCTCGTCCTCGCCGTCGAGCTGTATGTGAGTTTCAAGAACAAGGGTGTTCCCAAGGGGCAGTGGCGGGTGGGCCTCGCCGTACGCGCCGTGATCGTCGCCCTGCTGGTGCTGGCTCTGGTCGATCCACCCTTCCGCACCAGCTCCGATGAGGTGACCACGGTTTTCGTCGTCGACGTTTCCGCATCGATGGGCGATTCGGCCAAGGAGGCGGCCCGCTCGTGGGTCGAATCGGCCCTCACCGACTCACAGGGTGGCAGCTGGGCGGTGGTCGAGTTCGGTGACGACGCCCGGGTGGGCACACCGCTCGGCACCGAACCGTATCGGGGGGCACGCGGCGTCGAGGCGGACGCCACCAACCTGGCGCGAGCACTCCGTCTCGGTGAATCGCTTCTCACCGGGGAGACCAGACAGAGGATCGTGCTGGTGTCTGACGGCAGGTCGAACACCGGTGACCTCCAGGCCGAGCTGGACAGGCTGAAGACGCTGGGCGTCGTGGTCGATGTCCACACCGTGAGCGGGGCCGTTCTCAACGACGCCGCTGTGGCCGGTCTCGACATGCCGTCGTCGGTGAGCGCCGGAGAGAGCTTCGACATCGTGGTCGAGATCCTGTCAACCGTCACCGCCACCGCCCAGGTGGAGCTGTCCGACGACGAGGGAATCGTCGACACACGCGAGATCGCCCTCGACCCCGGATCGAACTACGCCACCTTCACGGTGGAGGCCGGCGACTCGGGCCTGCAGCAGTTCAGCGCCCGGGTGAGACTGGCAGGGGACGCGGTCTCCGAGAACGACAGCCACCGCGCCGGTGTCGAGGTGAGAGGCCCGGCGAGCGTCCTGATCGTCGAAGGGACCGAAGACGACGGCGAGATCCTCCAGGACGTCCTCGAGTCGAGGGGCTTGGTGGTGGAGCGGGTCCCGGTGGCGGACATACCCGGGATCGAGGAGATGGCGGTGCATCGGGCGGTGGTGATGGTCGACGTCAGCCAGCACGACCTCACTGACACCGATGTGGAGACGCTGGGCACTTTCGTCCGTGACCTTGGACGGGGGATGATCGTGGTCGGGGGCACTCACTCCTACGGGCTGGGGGGCTACCGGGACACGCCGTTCGAGGCGCTGCTCCCTCTCGACGCCGAGCCGCCCGACACCCAGCGGGAGGCACAGATCGCCGAAGTCCTTCTCATCGACACCAGCGAGTCGATGGGGGCCTGTCACTGCCGCGAGAACGGGGAGATGATCGAAGGTGGTGTCAACAAGACAGACATCTCCAAGGCGGGCGCCCTGCGTGCCATCGACGCCCTCAGCAGCGACGACGAGGTGGGTCTGCTCGCCTTCAGCGGCACGAGCGATTGGGTCGTCCCCCTGCAACCGCTGCCCAGCATGGAGACGATGGAGAATGGGGTCTCCCGTCTCCGCCCGTTCGGCGAGACCCACATCGTCCCCGCATTCCAGGAGGCGGTGAGCGAATTGCTCGCCTCGGACAAGGAGTTGAAGCACATCATCCTCTTCACCGACGGCTTCACCACCGAGCTCGACCTGGGCGCCGAGTTCGTGGGAGCGCCGATGACGGCCAACCTGCTCTCTGCGGTGGAGGATGCCGTCGACCAGGGGATAACCGTGTCGGTGGTCGGCACCGGAGAGGGCGCCATCCCCGCCCTCGAGGACCTGGCCGCAGCAGGCAACGGGCGTTTCTACCCGGGTCGCGACCTGGACGAGATCCCCGAGATCTTCGTCAAGGAGGCGCGCATCGCCGCCAGATCGTTCATCAACGAGGGCGAGTTCTACCCGGTGGTCACCTCCACGGCTCAGGCGGTCCGCGACATCGCCGCCTCGCCCGCCATCCTCGGATACGTCGCCACCTCCCCGAAGCCGACAGCCGACGTCCAGCTTCGCATCGGCGAGCTGTCCGACCCGCTCCTCGCCTCGTGGCGTGTCGGGCTGGGAAAGGTGACGGCGTGGACCAGCGACGGGGGTGACAAGTGGGGCGCCGCCTGGGCCTCCTGGGATGGATACGGCGACTTCTGGTCGGCGCTCGTCCGGGACACCTTCCCCCTCAGCGGGGCCGAGGGCCAGCGTGTCGAGGCCTCGATA
>JBAVPF010000529.1:0-5470 GCA_049692815.1 Acidimicrobiia bacterium | reverse complement strand
ACGTGCAATGAACACGCCTATACCGTGTTCATTGCACGTAGGACGGTCGGGACGACCCCCCCAGACCCCCCGGCCGTGGTCTCAGTGCGATTCGTCGAGAGCCTCCATCAGCGTGTTCCACGCCAGGCTGGCGCATTTGATGCGGACCGGGTACTGACGCACACCCTGTAAGGCTTCGACGTCGCCCAGAACGGCTCCGGGGCGTTCGGGATCCAGGCCGGGGTCTCCGTCTTCGTCGATCGCCATCATCGTTCGGAATCTCTTCACCAGTTCGGCGATCTCGTCTCGGGTCTTGCCCTTGATCGCCTCGGTCATCATCGATGCCGACGACTGGCTGATCGAACAGCCCTGCCCGTCGATCGCCACACCGGACACGACACCGTCTTTTACGGAGAGCTCGAGGTGTATTTCGTCTCCACAAAGCGGGTTGACGCCCTCGGCCGAGGCATCGGGCGCGTCGAGATGACCCTTGTTTCTCGGGTTTCGGTAATGGTCGAGGATGACTTCTCTGTAGAGCTCTTCGAGTGCCATGAGTGGTTTCTGCCGACGACCGCGCGGTGTCCTCTGACGGTAACCAAATCTAGGGCCTGCGGCATTCCGAGAGGGTCCAATAGTCATGCGGTAACCCCCCAAATGCCCCTATTGGGTCATTCGGCCCTGTCCGACGATTCGTACATAAGGCCTCATACCCATAGGACTCAATCAGGAGATGGCACATGAACCATTTGCTGGTGCTCGGAGGCGGTACAGCGGGGACCATGGTGGTCAACCGGCTCCGACCTCTATTACCTCGCCAGGAGTGGTCGATCACGGTGGTCGACCCGAGCGAGGAGCACCACTACCAACCGGGATATCTGTTCATCCCGTTCGACGGCTATGACCCGGAGGAGGTGTCCAAGCCGACAAGGAACTTCATCCCCGAGGGTGTCGATTTCATCAGCGCATCTGTGGACAAGGTGATTCCGGAATCGAACGAGGTGTATCTGGAAGACGGGACCGTCCTCGGCTACGACCAGTTGGTCATCGCCACCGGGACCTCACCCCGTCCGGATCAGACCGAGGGCATGGATGGCCCCGAATGGGGGAAGTCGGTATTCACGTTCTTCACTCTCGATGGTGCAATCGCCTTGCGCAACAAGTTCCGCACCTGGGAGGGAGGGCGTCTCGTGGTCCATATCACCGAGATGCCCATCAAATGCCCGGTGGCACCACTCGAGTTCACCTTCCTCGCCGACGCGTTCTTCAAGGACAAGGGCATGCGGGATCAAGTCGAGATCACCTATGCAACGCCACTGGACGGTGCCTTCACCAAGCCGGTCTCTTCCAAGCACCTCGGGGGGATGCTCGAAGAGCGAAAGATCGAGATGGAGACCGACTTCTACATCGAGAAGGTCGACAACGAGAACAAGTCGATCGTCTCGTTCGACGAGAGGGAAATCCCCTTCGACGTCCTGGTGACGATCCCACTCAACATGGGGGCCGACTTCGTGGGCAAGAGCGGTCTCGGCGACGAGCTCAACTATGTGCGCGTCGACAAGGGAACGTTCCTCTCCACGCAGTTCGACAACATCTTCGCAATTGGCGATGCGTCGGACATCCCGGCTTCGAAAGCAGGCTCCGTGGCGCACTTCGCCGTGGACGTCTTCGCGGAGAACTTCCTCCACCACATCCGTGGTGAGGAGATGCCGATGCGGTTCGACGGCCACGCCAACTGCTTCATCGAGTCCGGTGGAGGCAAGGGTCTTCTCATCGACTTCAACTACGACACCGAGCCACTCCCCGGGAAGTACCCGCTTCCGGCTGTCGGTCCCTTCTCCTTGCTGGAGGAGACCGAGATGAATCATTTCGGGAAGCTGATGTTCAAGTGGATCTACTGGAACGCGCTTCTCCCCGGCCGTGACCTGCCGCTTCCGGCGCTGATGTCCATGGCGGGCAAAGAGGAGGTGGGGAAATGACCCTTACACAGGAGACACCGGTCGAGGCGAGGCTCGACGAGCTGAGCGACCGTATCGATTTCCTGGTTGCCGAAGCCGAGGAGAGACGGAGGCTGAGGGAGTCTCTGGCCGAGCTGACCGGCGACTTGAGCCCGGTGGCAAAACAGGGCATGGAGTCGGTGACCCGTGTGCTGGCCGATGCACAGCAACGCGGGTACGCGGACTTCACAAAAGGAGGTCTCGAGGTTCTCGACAGGGTCGTCTCTTCGTTCTCCAAAGAGGATGTCGAGGCCCTGGGCGACAACATCGTCCTGATTCTCGAGACCGTCAAGGAGATGACGCAACCCGAGATCATGCAGATGATGCAGTCGACCTTCTCCGGGATCAACGACGTCGAGGAGCCGGAGGTGGCGCCTTCGTTGATCAGTCTCATAAGGCGCATGCGCAAGCCGGAGTCCCGACGTGGCCTGTACCGACTGATCGTCTTCCTCGAGAGCCTCGGGAGTGTTGAGGTTTCTGAGACCAAATAGGAAAGGAGGCTCAGCTTTGAGCCTGGCAACAATCGCTGGTCAGGATGTCCACGTCGACGACGAGGGCTTCATGACAGAGTACGACGAATGGACCGAGGAGCTCGGAAAGCAGCTCGCCACCAACATCGGCATCGATATGACCGACCGGCATTGGGATGCGATTCGCTTCCTTCGGGACGATTACAAGACCGAGCACGAGACGGCGACCCTTCGCAGGGTGAGCTCCGTCGGGGGAATCCCGACCAAGGAGCTCTTCCAGCTCTTCCCGAAGAAGCCGGCGAAGAAGATGGCGTACATCGCGGGCCTGCACAAGCCGGTCGGCTGCGTTTGATCGGAGGATGAGATGACGGCTCTAGACACACAACCGGCGGTCGTGCCCGACTTCGGCGACGACAGCGAGGGGCGAAAGATCTGCTTCATCTGCTCGAAGGGCAACCTGGACATGGCCTATCCGGGGTTGATCATGGCCAACGGTGCCCTCGGAGAGGGTGTCGAGGTCCACCTCTTCTTCACCTTCTGGGGCATGGACATGATCAACAAGGGAACGTGGGACGACCTTCAGTTCTCGATGCTCGGCAACACCGCAATGCACATGAAGGGCTCGACGAAGCATCTGCCTCAGGGTCTCGGCGGGCTCCCCGGCATGACGGCCTTCGCCACCGGCATGCTCAAGAAGCAAATCGCCGACCTCGGGGTGCCGGAAGTGCCCGAGTTCATCCAGATGCTCTACGACATGGGCGCCCACTTCTGGGCATGCAAGCTCTCCGTCGACATGATGGGCCTCGAGAAAGAGGACATGTTCGATGGCGTCGAGGACATCATCAACGTGGGCGAGTTCATCGAGCTATCGGAGGGCTCTCAGGTCGTATTCATTTGAGCGGCACCGCTCAGGCGATCCCGAAGAGCTCTCCGGCGCTGCGCAGACCTGACACCAGGGCGTCGATGTCCGACTCGTCGTTGTAGACGTAGAAGCTGGCGCGCGCTGTCGCCGTCACACCGAGCCTCCTCATGAGCGGCTTGGCGCAGTGGTGGCCGGCGCGCACCGCCACGTCGTGCTCGTCGAGGATGGTGGCGAGGTCGTGAGCGTGGACGCCCTCCATCGTCAGCGATACGACGCCACCGCGGCGGTCGAGGTCGGTCGGGCCCTGGATCGACACACCGGGAACATCACCCAGACGTGAGAGGGCGATCCCCGTCAGCTCCTGATCGTGTTGGAAGATGACCTCCATGCCGACCGACTCCAGATAGTCGATGGCGGCATGCAGCCCTACGGCCTCGACGATCGGTGGGGTGCCGGCCTCGAAGCGATGCGGTATGTCGGCCCAGGTCGCGTCGTGGAGGGTGACATCGGAGATCATCTCGCCGCCGCCCTCGAACGGCTCCATCTCCTCGAGAGCCTCCATCCTTCCCCACAGCACGCCGATGCCTGTGGGCCCGAGCATCTTGTGTGACGAGAAAGCCAGGAAGTCCGCTCCCATGGTCTGGACGTCGATGCGGGCGTGTGGCACCAGCTGGGCCGCGTCCACGACGACTCGAGCGCCGCGGGCGTGGGCGAGCTCGGCAATGGTGGGGATGTCGGGCATCGTGCCCAACACGTTCGACATACCGGTGACGGCGACGATTCTGACATCCTGGCCGAGTTTCTCGGCGAGGGCCTGGGTGTCCAGCCGACCGTCGTCCGTGATCGGGACGTGGTCCAGTGTGGCTCCGGTTCGCTTCGCCACCATCTGCCACGGAACGAGATTGGCGTGATGCTCCATCTCGGTGGCGAGGATGCGATCACCTGTGGCGAGGTTCTCGAGCCCCCATCCGAAGGCCACAGTGTTGAGCGAAGTGGTAGCCCCTCTGGTGAACACCACTTCGTCGGCGCTGGAGGCGTTGATGAATGAGGCGACACGTGCGCGAGCGGCCTCGTAGGCGTCGGTCGAGGCCACCGAGAGCTTGTATGCGCCGCGATGGACGTTGGCATAGGAAGTCCGGGCGAAACGATCCATTGCCTCGAGCACCGGGATCGGTTTCTGGGAGGAGGCACCCGAGTCGAGAAAATGGACTCCTGAATCGAGTACCGGGAAGTCTGCCTTGAGATGAGACAGGTCTGTCATGAGTGCCGCGAGGACACTATGCCGAAACCGCCCGGAAGGAATCGTATCCGTCCTCTTCCAACCGGGCTGCGAGCTCGGGCCCCCCGGATTCGAGAATGCGGCCGTCCATGAAGATGTGAACGACATCGGGCGTGACGTAGTCGAGGAGACGCTGGTAGTGGGTGATGATGAGAAAGCCGCGTTCGGGAGTGGTCAGCTTGTTCACTCCGTCGGCCACCGTGCGGAGGGCGTCGATGTCGAGCCCGGAGTCGGTCTCGTCCATGATCGCCAGCTCGGGCTCGAGGACTGCCATCTGCAAGACCTCGTTGCGCTTTCTCTCACCGCCAGAGAAGCCTTCGTTCAGGTACCGGTCGGCGAAGGACGACTCCATGCCGAGCTCCTTCATCGCGTCCATGACCTTGAGTCGCAGTTCGAGGACGGTGAGGTCGGTGCCGGTGCGGTTGGACAGCGCCTGGCGGAGAAACTGGAGGACCGACACGCCCGGGATGGCTTCCGGGTGTTGGAACGCGAGGAACATGCCGGCGGCTCCCCGGTCGGTCGTCATGGCTTGGGTGATGTCCTCTCCCTTGAAATGGATCTTGCCTCGGGTGACGGTGAACGTGGGGTTGCCCATCAGGACATTGGCCAGGGTCGACTTTCCCGAGCCGTTGGGCCCCATCAGTGCGTGAACCTCGCCGCGGTCGACGGTGAGGTCCACACCTTTGAGAATCTGGTGCTCGCCGGCCGATGCGTGGAGGTCTTCGATCTGGAGAAGGGGGGCGTCGCTCACCTTCTCATGCTATTTCCACTACCGGCATAGGGAAAATCCCTCTCCTAGACCGTTCTGTGTCGCTTTTTCCGGCCTATACCCGTGTAAATCGACACAGAACGGTCTCGCGTCATGTGACCGTGGTCCATATAGGTC
>JBAVPF010000528.1:0-9818 GCA_049692815.1 Acidimicrobiia bacterium | reverse complement strand
GGCTCGATGTGTGGGCCAGCAGCTCCAGCATCCCTCCGGCGAACGTGGTCGATGCGTACAGGACCGGGGCCCCTCTGGGATTCCACCTCCCGCCGTACATTTGCGAGCCGGTCGTGTCGAGGGGGTCGTAGACGTTCCGATGGAAACGCCACGCCCTCAAACGACGATTCCGTGATCGATCCGACCGAGCAGGGCCTCGGCTCTGCGGGCGCCGACTGTCGAGTCGGCGGTCATGTCGAGGGGCGCCGCGCCCAGAATCGTCTGTTTCGTGGTGATGAATGCGCGGGCATCGTCGGTGTTGCCCCAGACGGCCTCGGAATGAGCGACGAGCTGACCGACACGTTCCACCTTGTCGGCCACGGTCTGCGAAAGCTTGGCTTTCGGGTTCTTCAGGGCCCGATTCCATGTGGCACGTGACACGATTCTCTCGGCGACGGCGGTAGTGGCCGGGCCACGGGTCTTATCGGCGATATGACGGACCAGCTCGATCAGGGTTGAGGCGGGAAGGGCTCCGCTGCGAACGCTCTCCTCCATCTCGGCCTCGGTCTTGAGGCCAAGCCCCAGGATGGGTCCAACCGCATATTCGAGACTCATGAAACCCTGTGTCATGTGACACACGAGTGTAGCTCAAGTGACACATTGTGGGAAGAGCCGGCTGCCTGACCGGTGCTCACAGGAGTGCGAGGACCACTGGCAGGGTGATAACCGAGACAAGGGTCCCGATCAGGACGACGGAAGTGACGTAGTCCGGTTCGAGATCGTGCTCGAGGGCGATGAGCGAGGTGAACACGGCAGCAGGCATGGCGGCCTGGAGGATGACCACTTTGGCCGCCGTCCCCTCCAGGCTGAGCAGGGCGACGGCCCCGAGGGCCACGATGGGGGCGACCACCAGCTTGATGGCGATGGGAACCCCGATGACGGGCCGGGGGAGTGCTTTCGGCATGTTGGCGAGCTGGACACCCAGCGTCAGCAGCATCACGGGGATCAGGGCGGCGGCGAGCAGGCTCACCGGTCGGTCGAGCCAGAGAGGCAAGTCGGTGTCCGTGACGTTCACCACAAGTGCCGGGATCACCGCCAGGGCGAGAGGCGAGAACACCGCGGTGAGGATCGATCTAGCCGCGGAATGGTGGCGGATGGTGGCGAGCCCCACACCGGCGAGGATCCCCACCGTGTTGACCGTGACCATCACGATCCCGGCGATCGGCAAGACTGCCTCGCCGAAGGCGAAGGAGGAGATGGCCAGCCCGAAGTTGCCGACGTTGCCGTATGTCGAGGTGACCACTCCGGCCGCCAGCTCGGAGAATGAGCGTTCCATCATCCGCAGAACCAGGGCGGCGACCAAGCCGGCGACGATCATCGTGACGATGCTCGAGCCCACCACCTTCCCGACGACAGACGGGTCGAGCTCCGCACCGGCGAGGATGTGGAAGATGAAGGCCGGCCCGATCACCCAGTAGGCGAGTGTGGTGAGGGCGGCCGGCTTGATCCCCACGCCCCGTGCCACCACGAAGCCCACCCCGACGATGATGAACACCGGGACGAGGACGTCGACGAACACCTGGAGCATCCGGGCGAGCGTAGGGGGCGTGGTCGGGGCCCTGGACTCGCCCAGTGGTAGTTGCCTGCTGCTTCGGCCGGTACGACGATGAGCGTGATGGTCGTTGCGGGGATAGTGCTGACGGGCCTGGGTTTGTTGGCGACATTGAGCGCGGAGCGGGCCCATCGTCGGGCCCTGCTCTACATCGCCAAGCCGGCAGCATCGGTGGGCTTCCTCCTGGTTGTCTTTGGGTCGGGGGCGTTGGACGATGCTTACGGGATCTGGATCCTGATCGGTCTGGTGCTTTCGCTGGTCGGCGATGTGGCTCTCATGTTCACCGGCCGCGCCTCGTTCTTGGCGGGCCTCGTCTCGTTCCTGCTGGCTCACATCGCCTACGTCGTAGGCTTCCTCTCAGCCGGTGTCTCCGTCACGTGGGTGGTGGTTGCCGCGGCGGGGGCGGTGGTGATAGCCGCGATTGTCCTGCGATGGCTGCTTCCACACGTCGAAGACGACATGAGGGTCCCCGTGCTCGGCTATGTGGTGGTCATAAGCGTGATGGCGTCCCTGGCCGTTGGAACGCTGGGAGCGGGGCTGACGGCGTTGATCGTCACGGGGGCGGTGCTCTTCTATCTCTCTGACCTGTTCGTGGCCCGTGACCGGTTCGTGTCCCCGGGATTCGTCAACACCCTGGCCGGTCTGCCTCTCTACTACCTGGCACAGGTGCTTCTCGCCCTCTCGACACGGGCATAGTGCTCTGACGATCCGGACGGATCAGACGCCCAGCGTCTGACCGATCTCGTCGAAGACGGCGGGATCGTCGACCGTCGCCGGCATCGACCAGTCCTCACCGTCTGCGATCTTGCGCATCGTCGACCGCAGGATCTTGCCGGAGCGCGTCTTGGGCAGCCTGGAAACGACGACCGCCTTCTTGAATGCGGCGACCGGTCCGATCTGCTCTCTCACCATGCGGACCAATTCGGCTTCCATCTCCGCCGGCTCGCGGTCGACACCGGCGTTGAGCACCACGAAACCCAGCGGAAGCTGGCCCTTCATCTCGTCGGCGATTCCTATGACGGCACATTCCGCCACGTCCGGATGTGCTGCGAGGACCTCCTCCATGGCGCCCGTGGAGAGACGGTGCCCGGCGACGTTGATGATGTCGTCGATCCGGCTCATGATGTAGAGGTATCCGTCGGCGTCCTTGTATCCGGCATCCGCGGTCAGGTAATAGCCGGGATACATCGACAGATAGGCCTCCTGGTAGCGGTCGTCGGCCTTCCACAATGTGGGCAACGTTCCCGGTGGGAGCGGGAGCTTGATGACGATCGCCCCGATCTCGTCGGGGCCCTGCTCGTTGCCGTCAGCGTCGAGAACCCTGACGTCGTATCCGGGCACGGGGACGGCCGCCGACCCGGGCTTCACGGGGAGAAGCTCGATCCCTACCGGGTTGATGGCGACCGGCCAACCGGTCTCGGTCTGCCACCAGTGGTCGATGACCGGCACTCCTAGTTGGGTTTCCGCCCAATGCAGCGTGTCGGGATCGCAACGCTCACCGGCGAGGAACAGGGTGCGAAAGCTCGACAGGTCGTACTTCCCCACGTAGGCACCGCCCGGGTCGTCCCGCTTGATGGCACGGAAGGCCGTGGGTGCGGTGAACAGTGCGCTCACACCATGCTCGGAGATCACCCGCCAGAAGGCGCCCGGGTCCGGGGTCCCCACCGGCTTTCCCTCGTACAGGACGGTGGTGCAGCCGTGGATCAGCGGGGCATAGACGATGTATGAGTGGCCCACCACCCATCCCACGTCGGACGCCGCCCAGTAGACCTCGCCCGGGTCGATCCCGTAGAGGTTCTTCATCGACCAGGCGAGTGCCACTGCATGGCCGCCGTTGTCGCGGACGATCCCCTTGGGCTGACCGGTGGTTCCCGACGTGTACAGGATGTACAGCGGGTCGGTGGCGTCGACCGGCACACAGTCGACGGGGTTCGCAGCCGCCACCGCGTCCACCCAGTCGAGATCTCTCCCGTCTGCCATGTCTGCTTCGGCCTGGGGGCGCTGAAAGACGAGGACGTGGTCGACCTCGTGTTCGGCCAGGGCGAGCGCTCCGTCGAGAAGCGGCTTGTACGCGACGATCCGTCCCGGCTCGATTCCGCACGATGCGGTCAGGATCAGCTTTGGCTCGGCGTCGTCGATCCGGGTGGCCAGCTCATTGGAGGCGAAACCGCCGAAGACGACAGAGTGAACGGCACCGATCCGTGCACAGGCGAGCATCGCCATCGCCGCCTCGGGGATCATCGGCATGTAGATGATCACTCGGTCTCCTCGACCGACGCCGAGACCGGCTATCGCCCCTGCGAGCTTCGCAACCTGGTCACGCAGCTCCCGGAACGTGTACTTGCGCACCGTGCCGGTGACCGGGCTGTCGTAGATGAGCGCGGTCTGGTCGGCGCGGCCGTTCTCCACATGACGATCGAGCGCGTTGTGACAGGTATTGAGAACGCCGTCGGGATACCACCGATAGAACGGAGGGTTGGAGTCATCCAGTGCGAAGGAGGGGCGGGTGTTCCAGGTGATTGCGTCGGCGGCTTCGATCCAGAGACCGGAGGGATCGTCGAGAGAGCGTTTGTAGACCTCGGCGTAGCTCATGGTGCGAACCTACTCCCGGACAAGGCTTTCGAGCTTTGGACGCGGCGCAGCCAGCGGCTCTTCTCAGGTACGAGCCGGGACCGGCCGACCCGCGTTCGTTAGCTGCTCGAGGCCTGCCTCGACGCATCGCGGTCAGAGGCGACGAAGTGCCCGCACTCACACCTGGGCACTGTGCACCCTGGGGGGCCACGATGCTCTTGATTGGGGTGCCCGCACGTTGCACACCTGCGCAACCTGTCCGGCACGGGATCAGTGCGGCGACGGCTCATCAGATGTCCTCGTGTTGTTCATCGACTCGTATACCGGTGGGTGGCATAGGGGGCTCCCTTCGCTGACTCGTCTTGCGGCCTACTGTTCGCGGAAGTCTTCGCGCATCTCGCCGACCGCCTGATCGTGGGTGAGGATCTGCTCCAACCCTTTGTTGAACTTCTCGACGATCCCCCATTTGAAGAAGGCTCGTTGCGTCGGAGACAGCCGTGACATTCTCTGTGTGAGAGCTTCACGGTCGACCCAGAACTCGGCTCTCGCATCGGATTCCAGGTCCTGTCGCCAGCCACACACGTCGTCGACGGAGTAGTCCATCGAAGGGCGTGCCTCAGGCGTCCGGTTCGAGCCCAAGCTCGGCGAAGATGCGCTGCCGTTCCTCGTTGTACTGCTCGGTCGAGATCTCTTCGGACTCGTACCGGGCGCTCAATGCGGCGAAATCCTGCATCAAAGCGTCCTCCTCGGCCTTGGAGAGGCCGTCACCGTCGTCAACCGACCCGGATAGGCGCTTCTCCATCTTCTGAGCCTTCTTCTCCTGACGGGCCTTCTCTCGGGCCCGCTTCTGAAAGCTCTGGCTCGACCTAGCCACAGATCTGCGTTTTCCTGATAGGCGTATTCCTCAGCGTGAGCGTGGCTTGGCCACGTTCACCTGGAGCTGGCGACCGTCGACGTCTTTGCCATTGAGCGAGGAGATGGCCTTGTCCGCCGCCTCGGGGCTGTTCATCTCGACAAACCCGAAACCCCTGGACCTGCCGGTGTCCCGGTCGGTGATGATGTGGGCGTCGGTCACCTCTCCGAACTCGGAGAACATCCCCTTGAGACGACCGCTGGTCACCTCGTAGGAGAGATTTCCTACGTAGATGTTTGCTGTCATTGCATTGCTCCTTTTGAGCGTCACCGTCGTATGTTCACCGAGCGACGAAAAGCCGAGGGGGCCTTCGTCTGCGACATCCGACGGGGCGAAGAAGCAAGGCAGGGTGCGAGCGCGCTCTTGCGCGTTCCATTGTCAGTCTAATGGCAGACCGTCGCAACCAGCCAGGTGTCACGCATATCCGGCCGTTCCGGCATCTGCATCACCGACGCGGTCGGGCCGCGGGCTGTCGGTCAGCGGGCTTCACGCACCCGGATATTGCGTCCGCCCAGGTCTGAGGAGTCCAGCGCCAGGATGGCCTTCTGTCCCTGGGCGGCCGGCATCTCGACGAATCCGTAACCCTTGGATCGCCCGGACCTCCTGGCGATGTGCGCCCCGTCGACCCGTCCGTGCCGGGCGAACAAGGACACGAGATCGGTCTCGTCAACTCGCCAGGGGAGGTTTCCCACGAAGATGCTCAAGATCCCGGAGCCGGCTGCCATTCGAGGGCGGCCACGGCTGTCACGATCGACTCGGGGCCCCTTTGAAGCCGGCTTCCCGTCGAGGGACGATGCCGTGGTGGGCCCGTCGGGCATCTCGATGGGGGCAGTCATGCCGGCGGCACGCTGAATCTTCCTGACGTCCTTCTCCTGTCCGGCAACGACGAGGGTGATGACCGTTCCCGCTGCACCGGCTCGGGCGGTTCGGCCCGACCTGTGCAGATAGTCCTTGTGGTCGTTGGCCAGGTCGTAGTGGAGCACGACATCGATGTCGTCTACGTGGATCCCGCGCGCAGCGACGTCGGTGGCCACCAGTGCGCGTGCTCTCCCATTGGTGAAGCTCCGCAGGGCACGAGTTCTCTGGTTCTGGGAGCGGCCGCCATGCATTGCCACCGCAGCGATGTCGGCACGTCCGAGCTGTTTGACGAGGCGGTCAGCGCCGTGTCTGGTCCTGGTGAACACGATCGTCCGGTCCGAGCCGTTGATCACCGATGCCGCGTAGTCCAGGCGGTTCCCGCGGTCGACCCGCCAGAAGTGGTGGTCCGTCCTGACCTCGTCGGCGCTAGTCGCCTCAGATACCACCTTGACCGGGTCGTGTTGGCTCTCCCGGGCGAGGACGGCAACTTCCCCATCCAATGTCGCGGAGAAGAGCAGTGTTTGGCGATCGCGTCTCGTCTCTTTCAGGATCCGTCGAACGGCGGGCAGAAAGCCCATGTCAGCCATCCGATCGGCTTCGTCGATCGTCACCATTTCGACATCGCCCAGGTCGACGCACCCCTGGTTCATGAGGTCTTCGAGCCTCCCCGGCGTCGCCACCAGTATGTCGACCCCATGGCGCAGAGCCCGCTTCTGGTCGCCGTAGGAAACGCCGCCATAAACCGCAGCCACTTGTCGACGGGCGGCGTCGGCCAGCGGGGCAAGGTCGCGTCTGATCTGCTCCGCAAGCTCCCTGGTCGGAGCGAGGACGAGGCCCCCTGGGCGTTTCGGCTTGGCGCGGGGCACCTTGGAGAGCATGGGAAGGCCGAATGCGAGCGTCTTGCCAGATCCGGTTGGTGCCTTGCATTGGATGTCGCGGCCGGACAGCCCGCTCGGTATGGCGGCCTCTTGGACCGGGAATGGCTCGGTGATTCCGAGCTTGGCCAGGGTGCTGACCAGGGGATCGCTCATGCCGAGCGACGAGAAGGTGGATGACATGTGTGTCTTTCTCCCGTTTGGGATTGAATTGCCGACTTCTATTTCGATCCCGCATGGCACGCGGGTATTCGAGACTCGGCTGTGAGAGGTGGTCCAACCGGAACAGAAAGACCGTCGATCGTCGGGCAGGTGATTTCGATCACCAACCTCCGCCCGACGCGGTGTAGGAGACCAGGCTACACGGGACGGGGGTCAAGGCCAGCATCCGGGATCGGCGATCAGTGGTTGCCACCGTCTCACACCTAGGGTTGGCACACCTACTGCAAGGACCGCATGGCCAACTCCGAGAAGCTCGAGCTCGTGGAGGCCATCGAGCCCGATGTAGAACAGCTCACCCGGGAACACCTCGAACGGCGCTCAGACTGGTATTTCCATGACATCATTCCGTGGGAGCGAGGCAGGAGCTTCCGCGATGAGCCGTGGCACCCTTCTCAGGCAACGATCTCCGAGAATGCCCGTACCTCTCTCGTGTTGAATCTCCTGACCGAGGACAACCTTCCCTACTACCACGCCCTGATAGAGAAGAACATGCCTGCGACGTCGGCGTTCGCCCGCTGGAACAGGTTGTGGACCTCCGAGGAGGGCCAGCACTCGATCGCCATCCGCAGCTATCTGCTGACGTCGAGGAATGCGGATCCGATCCAGCTCGAGGACGATCGCAAGTCGACGATGTCGAACGGCTACCAGCCGAGTTTCGAGGATCCGACCGAGATCTTTGCTTACACGGCGACCCAGGAGCTGGCAACACGGGTCAGCCATCGCAACGCGGGCAAGATCACGGACGATCCGGCCGCCTACGAGTTGATGCGCAATATCGCCTCAGACGAGAACCACCACTTCATCTTCTACAAGGCGGTTATGGGCGCCATGATCGCCCAGGCCCCTGATCTCGTCCTCGAGGGCATCCACAGAGTCTTCGAGAATTTCCAGATGCCAGGTGTGGCGATGCCGAATTTCCTGAGACGCTCCATCGAAGTGGCCAAAGCGGGGGTGTACAACCTGCGGATCCATCACGACCGTGTGCTCGTCCCGCTGATCAAAGAATGGAACATCGAGGGCCTGACCGGGCTCTCAGCCACCTCGGCGGAGTTCCAGGAGAAGATCATGGGCCTCCCGGCGCTGATTCTCCAGAAGGCGGAAGTCTTCGAGCGACGGGTCGGGATCAGCTACGCCTGATCGTCTGTCGCTTCTGTCTTCTGCTCCTGGCGGTCGCGCTCGTCCTGTCGTTCTCTGTCCTCCAGGCGCTCGCGCTCATACCGCTCGTGTTCTTCCTTGCGCTCACGCTCATGACGCTCGTGCGCATCTTTGCGCTCACGCTCGTACCGGTCTGCATCCGTTTCCATATACCAACTCCGTCCTGAAGCTCGGTCGATGCGTTCCACCCGGTGGTTCATCGATCCGAGACCCTGGAGACTCACGCTCCATCGACCCTCGACGGCCGTCTCGATCGAGAGGGCTCTTCCAGCGTAGGCTTCAACAGGGCACTGCACCCCATCGATCCGTGAGGGCCAAAGCCGAGCTCGGTCCCTCTCGGCTGTCGACGGCTCAGGCCACCAACGGAACGCCCGGAGAGAGCTTCTTGGCCACAGGCTCCCATCGAGGAAGGGACGACGAGTGAGCACCTACGAGGAAGAGCTGCAGGCAATGACCGACGAAGAGTTGAGTAAGGAGTGGGTGGCCGTGATGACAACGCGAAACGACCCCCTGAACAGGGAATCTCAGCTCGAGGCTGTCGATAGCGTGACCCATGAGATAAATCAGCGCTATGAGAAGGGTGGGTTTTCCGCCTTGATCGTGAGCGCAAGAGATGCCCAGACGGTGACCGAGCATTTCAAGAGATTGATCGGGGCCGGTGATGTCGACTGGTTCGGCGAGAGTGAGAAGGACTAGGACCTACGGCCGACTGATGTCCATGACGGCTGGTGTGGGTCGAAGCGCTTCAGACGAGCATGCAGCCGACGTCGTCGGCGACGCCGATCGCCTCGAGGATCTCGCCGAACCCGCATCGCACTGCATGTTGGCGGTGGAGTCAGCAGGTCCGGTCGCGGTCGCGACGTGTGCCGCCACCCGCTTCACTTCGGCTCAGCTCGGTATCAGGTGGAGACGAAGTGGCGTCATCATCCGGTCGCGGCAAGCCGGGTCCCGGACAAACGGCCACAGCCCAGAGAGGCCAGGGCGGCCACTGCTGCGGCCAGGACGAAGACGAGGGTGAAGGACGAGAGGGTGTCTCCGAGCCACCCTCCTATCTGTGGGGCGAGGAGTTGGCCCACCCCGAACGCCAATGTGATGACGCCGAAGGCGGAGCCGAACTCGCGAGCTGTCAGATGGTCCCGGAGATAGGTGGCTGTGGTCGCCGGAACGCCGGCGAACGCCAGGCCGAACACGGCTGCAGCGATCCATGGCCAGGGCCCGGTGCCCAGCAACAGGAGCAGCGAGGCTCCGGACATCGTGGCGAAGCCGAGCTGCATGGCCCGCCTTCGCCCGATGCGATCCGACAACGCCGCATACATCAGGCCGCCAAATATCGTCGTGATCCCAAATGTGGCGAAGATGAGCCCTGTAGTCGACGTCGCGTAGCCGGAGTCCTCCCTGAGCCTGGCCACGAAGAAGTTGACGAACAGGGACATCGACAGGCCGAATCCCCCGTAGGTGGCGAGGAGATAGCCCCAGCGGGGCACCGTCCCCAGGGCGCGTAGCGAAGGAGCGCTGCCTCCCGCCTCGGTGGGCACACGAACGAACCCCCAGACGAGAAGGCTCGTCGCTACAGCCACGATGGTGGCGAACCCGTATACCGCCGTCCAGTCGTCGCCCACGGCGCGGGCTACCC
>JBAVPF010000527.1:0-1638 GCA_049692815.1 Acidimicrobiia bacterium | reverse complement strand
GTCCGGAGATCAGCAAGATGAGGTCGGAGCCTGGGGTGCGGGCGGTTGGGTTTGTCGAGGAGACGGTGGAGAGTGTGACCCCGGAGGAGGGTGACGAACCGGACCCGACGATCAGCAAGGATAGGGGCGAGCCTGGTGTGCGGGCGGTTGGGTTTGTCGAGGAGACGGTGGAGAGTGTCGCTTCTGGGGATGGTGGCGAGGTGGGTCCGGAGATCAGCAAGATGAGGTCGGAGCCTGGGGTGCGGGCGGTTGGGTTTGTCGAGGAGACGGTGGAGAGTGTCATCCCAGGTGAGGGTGGGGAACGGAGCCCGTTGGAGAGTAAGGCTGTGACACCCGGGGAGGGGGCGTCCGCCATCGGCTCGGTGCTGGACACGGACAAGGTGAGCTCCGCCCTGGACGAGGCATTGGCCGATCCTGAGGCTGACCCGGGCGTGCGTGACCTCTTTTCGAGTATTCCCGCTGAAGCGCGGGAATCCGTGGTGATGGGTCTCTCGGCTGGGTCCGGTGATGTCGACGTGAATCAATTGGTGCAGCATGTTCTCAGGGAGTCGTACCTCGAATCCGCCGAGGAATTACAGACCCACGCAGACCGGGAGCAGTACTACGAGGACATGAAAAGCCGAGTCCGCGAGGTGTTGACCGGCGCGCGGGATTCAGCAATCGAAAAGGACCGAACCCATCAAGTCGACAGTGACCCCACTCTCGGAGATCTGGCCCGAGACGAGGTGGAGAGCGTCGAGCCCGAACCCGAAGTGCGTGGCGTCGAGGCGGTTGAGGAAAGAGTTGAGAGTGTCAGTCCAGAGGAAGATGACGGCTCCTACTTCGACATCTTCACCGAGGTAGATGTGGCACCCGAAGTCCATGGTGTGGGGACGGTTGAGGACATCGTCGAGAGCGTTGCGCCGGAGGGAGGTCCCGAACCGGATACGGCTACCAGCGAGGCTGTCTCCTCAGGGTTGAGCGTGCCGTCCGAGATCTTGTCGGCGGTGGACACGGATGAGCTGCGTTCCGCTCTGGACGAGGGGTTGAGCTCGAGATTCGAAGAAGTGATGGCTGACCCTGACTCCGACCCCGAGGTTCGGGGGCTTCTGGAGAAGATGACTCCTGAAAGGCGGCAGCTCCTGGTGGAAGGGCTGACCGCTGAATCGGGTGATGTCGATGTCGAGAAGGTTGTACAGAACGTGTTCAGCGTGCCGCTCTTGGATTCTGACGATCTGAGCACCGTCGCAGATGAGAGTGGCATCTCAGAGATAGAGGCGGCCGATTCAAGTGTGGTTGACGAGATCATAGAAAGCGCCGGCGACGACTCACAGCTTGCTTCTGTCGACCTACAAGACGCCCTGCAGCGGCAACAGCAGACAACGCAGCAGATGAGCAACATGAGCAAGATGCTGCATGACACTGCCATGGCCGTCATTGGAAAGGTCGGGGTCTCGGGTTCTGTGGAGGAGACACCTCAGGTGAACCCCATTGCTCGGGACGCCTCGAGTTTCAGTGATGCTCTCGAGCATGCGGAGGCCGGCAGAGAATTGGGCGAGGCGGAATTGCCTTCTGAGGCTGCAGTCGAGTCGGAGGTCTTCTCCGTGGACGGCGATCCTGACGATGTGTCGTTTGGAGACGGTGCGGCGGACGTGAAGA
>JBAVPF010000526.1:0-4281 GCA_049692815.1 Acidimicrobiia bacterium | reverse complement strand
CCGCCACCCGAGTCATCCTACGGCTTCCAGAAGCTGTCCACCGAGTACTTCGCCAAGGCGGCGTGGGATCAACATGGCTTGCCCTACGTCATCATCCGACCGTTCAACTGTGTCGGCATCGGGGAAGGAAGGGCACTCGGCTCGCTCGAGGTGATGAGCGGGAATATCAGCCTGGCCATGAGTCACGTGCTCCCGGATCTGGTGCAGAAGGTGTTGCGCGGCCAGGATCCGCTTCACATCCTCGGATCTGGCCAACAGGTGCGTCACTACACATATGGCGGCGACATCGCCCGTGGGATGGCGATAGCGCTCGAGCACGAAGAAGCCGAATGTGAGGACTTCAACATCTCGATCGACGTCCCCACCACGGTGCTCGAGCTGGCGAAGATGGTGTGGCGCCGGGTTCACGGCGATTCACGTGAGTTCAGGTGGTTCTCCGACGATCCATTCCCCCACGACGTTCAGATGCGGGTCCCCTCGACCGAGAAGGCCGAGCGGATCCTCGGTTTCAAGGCGACCACCCCTCTGGAAGAGGTTCTAGAAGAGGTCGTGCCCTGGATCAGCGACCAGATCGACGCCGGCGTAATTTGAGTCTCCGGCCGACCTTCTCCGGCCGACCCAGGTCCCGGCCAGGCATTGGAAGTACCAGCGCAGGTAGCTGGGCAACCACTGCATCAGCTTGAAGTTGCTCTCTCCTGCATTTCGCCCTCGCCACGTGGTCGGGATCTCGACGATTTGCAGACCCATGAGATGCGCTTTCGAAGTCAGCTCCAGGCCGAGCTCGAAACCGGATTCGCTTTCGATGTCGACAGCATCGACCAATCGCCTGCTGTAGGCCTTGAAGTTGTTGGTGGGATCGTGGGTGTCGATGCGTGCCAGCCACCTCAGGCTCAGCCCCGCCAGGCGACTCAAGGTCGACTTGACCAACGGGCCGCCGATCTGACCTCCACCGGGCATGTATCGGGATGCGACGGCCACCCCCGCGCCGGACCGAACCAGCCAGGCCATCTCGTCGATCTGCGTCACGTCGTCGGAGAGGTCGGCCATCGTCACCACCACGACGTCGCCTGATGCCGCTTCGATTCCGGTCTTGAGCGCGTTCAGGACACCTTTGCCATACGCGTTCCTCACCAGCCTCATCTGTGGGTATCCGGCGCCGATGTCGCGCGCCGGTGGCAGCGTCGTGTCCTCGTCGGAGTCGTAGACGACCAGTGTCTCGTGCGGGCTCCTCACCTCGGTCTGCAGTGCTTCGAGGACCGGTCTGATGTTGTCAGCCTCGTTGTATACGGGGAGGACGACGCTGACGAGCACTGCCGGCGAGCTCGTGTCAGCCACGGCCAAAGGTGTTCAACTCGAGACCCAGTTCGTGAGCAGCACCCGGGTCGAATACCCCCCATGCATCTATGAGGACACAGTCGGGATCCACGAGCTCTGCGAGTCGGGTCAGATCGAGCTTGTAGTACATGCTGTGGTTGGTGGCCAGTACCACACCGTGTGCCCCGCGGAGGGCCTCGTCGAGCGGGACGTCGCAGAGATAAGGGTCGTGGACTACGACCCGCGCCCCCAGCCTCTCGAGCAACTCGGCGACTCGAACCGCTGGAGAAAGGCGGTCGTCGTCGATGTCGGCTTTGAACGCTCGACCCAGCACGGCGATCTTGGTGTCAGACATCGAGATGCCGTTGCGTTTGATCGCGGTTTGGAGACGTTGCACCAGGTGGGCGGGGACGGAGTCGTTCAACTTCCAGGCGGTGAGGACGAAGTCGGGGAACGTGAGCTCTTCGATGAGGAAGTACCCGTCCTTGGTCAGGCAGGGCCCCACGGCCGGGCCGGGAAGGGGGACGGGTGCCCTGTCGTAACCCGTGCGCAGCATTCGGATGATGTCGTGTGCATCCCGCTCGTAGTGCTCGGAGATGAGGGCATACTCGTTGGCGAGGGCGAAGTTCACGTAGCGGTAGACATTGGTGAACAGCTTGGCGAGCTCGGCGCTCCTCGGATCGGTCCTGTGGATTAGTTTCTCCGGGCTGAGCATGCGGAACACCGACTCCGCCAGCGTCGTGCTCCGCTCATCGAACCCACCGATGATCTCTGGCAGCTCTCGAAGCTCCTCCACTGCCTTTCCCTCGGCGATTCGCTCAGGGCAGAATGCGACGAAGAGGTCCGTTCCTGCCTTCAGGCCGGACAGCTCCTCCAGCGTGGGAACGACGATTCGCTCCGTGGTGCCCGGTGAGATGGTGGATCTCGTGATAACGAGGGTCCCCGGCCGCAGCGCCGAACCGACTTCGGTCAGGGCGCTGACCAGTTGCGAAGTGTCGGCGCGCAGGGTCGTGTCGAGAGGAGTTCCGACGGTCAGCACGACGACGTCGGACGTCGCCACCGCCGACTCCGAGTCGGTGGTTGCGCTGAAGGTTCCCAGGTCGAGGGACTCCTTCAGCAGTGGCTCCGCCCCGGGCTCCAGGAACGGAATCACGCCGCCGTTGACGACCTCGACGTGCGCAGGGTCCCGATCGACGCCTACTACCTCTACACCGCAATCGGCGAAGCTCAATGCCAGGGGAAGACCGACACGTCCGATCCCGATCACCGACAATCGAAAATCGCCGGAATCGATCTTCTCTGAGAGCGTCGAGAATGGGTCGCCGGAGGCCACGTCATGGTTTTCGGCCGATGACTGCATTTCTTGACCCGGTTCCCTTGTTGGTCTGGAGAGGTCGGCTAGGTCGTCTGGAGCGAATCGGTGCTGGGTCGGGCCGGTTGTGGATCGGGTGGAAAGGACTCGTCCCGTCTGTGGGTGAGGATTCCCAGCACGAAGACGCCGAGAGTCCCGTACCAGTAGTTGGGGAACGCCTGATATCCGAAGAAGAAGATGACGGCGAGGCTCGTGGCCATACCCAACAACATCGAGGCGTCGGAACGGGGCTTGCGCCATGCCACCCAGGATCCGGCAAGCGCTCCGGCCAGGAGCGCGACCGCACTCGGAATCGAGAACTTGATTCCGAGAAGCAGCTCGGCCAGCCCTGGGAGGTTCTCACCCAACGGTGGCGGTGGAACCTGGAGGTGAAAGAGGAAGGCCCACTGGAGATATGAGGATGGGCCGAATATCAACCCGAGGGCATACAAGACGAGGGTGGTCGTCCCAGCGAGGATCAGAGCCGCTCTCCTGCGACGCATCCATGAGGCCGTGATCGGCAACGCGGTCAGCAGCAGGTATTGCTTCGACGCCACGAAGGCTCCGAGTATGAGAGATCGGGCGCGGCTCCCTGGACGTCCCAGAACGGCGAGGCCCAGCAACAATACGGATAGAGGCTCGGTCCACGAGAGTTGCACCATGAGTGGCCAGCCAGGAGCAACCAGGAAGAGTATCGACAGGGCGTCGGTATCCCGAGAGACGCTCAGCCGGCGGAAGATCCAAACCAAGCCCACCCCACACAGAAGTGCAAACCATCGAGAATCACCGGTGATGGCGTCGGTCAGAGCAAACGTGAACAGGGGGATGGGCGGGTAGACATAGCCGCCGTAGACCGAGCCCTCGGGGAACTGCGACATCGGGTTGGGGACGGATAGCCCCGAATAGGGACTTGCACCGTGGACCAGAGCGCTGCCCGCGCCATGGTGCAGAGCCCACACGTCGATCCAGGTCTCGGGGTCGGCGAGAATCGACGCCAGCCCGGCCAGCACGACCCAAACGGCTACGAGCACCCACAACGCGGTTCGCCATCGATCGGACAGGTTGCGCATCGCATAGGCGGCGGCCAGGACTGTCAGCGCGCCGACTGTGACCCATGCCGATGTCTCGGGCAGCCAAAGCGTCGCTGAGAAGAGCGAGAGGGGTCCATGAGGCACCGTGAACAGCCAGACGACCATGGCGGCGAGAAGCGTGAACTTTGCCGTGGCCGGCCGGGAAAGTTGGTCAGATTTGGGTGAGACCACCAGCAGGAGCAGCGCGAATGGCAGGAACACCCACAACAAGGGGTGTGTCGAGATGCTTGCGGAGGCGAACGCGATGGCGAGGACCGTCCCCCGTCGAGGGTTCAGGAAGGTGGCGACGAGAGATGATTGGGAAGTCGGTGAGGACACGCCGAAGCCTTGGTTGGAAACCATGAGGTGCTTCGGCGCGACGAGATAGGTCCTGAAACCATTGTCTCGAAGAGCGCCTCGCATCGATCGGCCCCATCTCGTCATGATTCGCCGGTTTCAGTTCGGGTCTTTTGAACCCGATGGTGCTGAAATGACGAAGACGCTCGAGTCGACCACGGGAGGCAGTTTGAGCGCATCCCCCGGAGG
>JBAVPF010000525.1:0-5485 GCA_049692815.1 Acidimicrobiia bacterium | reverse complement strand
GTCTGATCTGTAGTGTTTGCGGATGGAAAGAGGAGAGAGGCTGGTCCTCCCTGCGTTCCTCGCCTCGGCACTCTTCGGCGGCGGGAATGCCATCGCCATCAAGTTCAGCAACGCAGAGCTCGATCCGGTCTGGGGCGCCACTCTGCGCTTTGGGCTGGCGGCGATCCTGATGTGGGGACTACTCACGATCAGACGTGAGAAGCTCCCGAGAGGTCGAGCCCTCGTCGGCGCGGTCCTCTACGGGGTGCTCGCATTCGGCGCCGCTTTCGCCCTCGGCTTCTATGCCCTCGTCGAGTTGGACGCAGGATTTGCCACCGTGCTTCTCTCTACGGTGCCGCTGCTCACTCTCTTGCTGGCCGTCGCCCAACGACAAGAGAAGATGCGCCGGGAGGCGCTCATCGGCTCCATCGTTGCCCTCGGTGGAATCGCATTGATGGTGGGCCTCTCGTTCGAAGGGTCCGTGCCGATCCTCCCGGTGCTGGCGATGCTGGGGGGTGCAGCACTGATCTCCGAGGCGACGATCATCGTCCGTTGGTTTCCGGGTTCCAGTCCCGTGGCCCTCAACGCGGTAGGGATGACTGCCGGCTCGCTCGTGCTGATCACACTGACCTTCCTGGTCGGAAACAGAGTCGCTCTGCCGGCCCAGGCTGAGACCTGGACGGCTCTCGCATACATGGTCGTCGTCGGGACCGGCGTCGTATTCAACCTCTACCTGTTCGTACTCGAGTACTGGGAAGCGTCGCGTGCTGCATACGGATTCGTTCTGGTGCCCCCGGTGACGATCGCCCTGTCGCCTTGGCTGCTGGGCGAGACGGTCAATCTGGGTTTGCTGACAGGCGGGGCCTTGGTGGTTGCCGGTGTCTATCTCGGCGCTCTGCGAAGCAAGGCGACGACAGGCCGACCGTCGGTGGCCCACGACTGGGCCAATTGCGGGGTCACTGTGCCAATCGACGACCTGGTCGGCTCTGAGTAGAAGGACTCGTTTCCTCAGTCTTCGGGGACGGTGTCGAAGAAGTATCGACCCTCCTGTGTCCCCGGCGATGGGACGGCATCTCCGGACGACGCGGTGTAGGTTCGGCGACGTTGTCGACGCGAGGACTTCGATCGTGGCGGCGCCCCGCTCTCCAGCAGATTCCGGTATGGGTGGTTGCGGCGGTTGTTGCGGGGTCAGCCGGAGGGGTGGGTGTCGTCGTCTACGTCCTGGCCGGGATATCGCTGCGAGCGGCGGCGGCAAGCGTTTTGATGATCGGTGGCGTCGTCGCCGCCGTCACGTTGGGTGCCCTGCCGGGGCCTGGTCGGCGGGCCGCCGTCATACGAATACGCCAAGGAGCGATCGCCGGGCTCATCGCAACCGTGACCTACGACTCGGTGCGCATAGCCCTCGCGTCGAGGCTCGGAATTGCGCCCTTCGAGGTGTGGGCAGTCTTCGGCGAGCTCTTGGTTGGTGAGTCGGCACCGAGGCCAATGGTCTTGGCAGCGGGAACTGCCTACCACGTGGCCAACGGGCTCGGGTTCGCCATAGCCTTCTCGGTTCTCGTGAAACGATCCACGTGGTGGAAGGGTCTGGTCTTCGCTCTGGCGCTCGAGGCTGCGATGGCCCTGCTCTACCCCAGTTGGCTTCGCATCCAGCAGCTGGCCGAGTTCTATACGGTTTCCCTTGCGGGTCATGTCGCCTATGGATCGGTTCTGGGCGCAGCGGTCGCTCGCATGCGCCGCTCCCGAGCCGCGAGAGTCAACCCATGACAGGTGGCTCCGAGCAGGCAGGGCTGGATGCTGCGCTTGGACGGCTCGGTCATTGGTTCTGGTACACGGTCCCCGGCTTCGTCGGCCGTTTCTCGCTGGGTCTCACGGGGATCTTGAGCGACGGCAGATATCTGGCCGGGCGAAGGCGTCTCGCAGCGCTGGTTCCTCTCCTCGGCATCCTGGGGGGGTTTCTGGTCGGAGCACTCCACCCGTTCGCTGAGAAGTCGAATGGTGTAGTCACCGAATCCCTCCCCGGTCTCTGCGTTCTCGCTCTGTTGGCGGGGCTCGGCGCGGCCGTCGGGCTTTGGGGCTTCGTCGGCTTTGTGGCAGGTGATTTCCTTCTGGGCTATCGCGGAGTCGGTGGCCAATTCTTCTTTCTGAACGGCTTGGAACGAGTCCAGAAGCAATTGATCCCGCTGGCGATCTTCTACGGGGTCTTTTTCGTGCTCATGGTGCTTATTCCAACCGTGGTTCAGTGGGTAGCCCTGGACTCGAGGCGGAGGGCATCGAACCGACTCGTCGCAGCCATCGCATGGTTGTCGCCGTACGTTCTGTTGGCGGTGTCGATGTGGGCGTGGGCCCAGGCGGCGGCATTCTTGATCAGACCGATGTGGAGCTTCCAAGGAGAGCTTCCATCGGTGGCCGCGATCGCCAATCTGCAGCTCGATTGGTGGGTGTTGGCGGGGGGAGCCGTCGTCGGCCGGATCGTCCGCTCTCTCATCGAGATCACCGCCACGTCTACGGAGGCCCAGGTCCCCCCTCCTACGTCACGGCGACGTCTCGCTTTGCCCTGGTGGGCTTGGGCTCTGATCAAGGCAACGGCCTTCGCCCTCGTGCTAGGCGGGTTGGCTGACAACCTGCTGTTGGGAGCAGCCACGTGGCTCGTCCTTCTCGCGATGTTCGCCTTCTTTGAGAGGATCGCAGACAACCCGCCCCGACTGGTGGCCCGGATGAGGAGTTGGCCAGTCGTCGTTCGACTGGCCATACCGAGTGCGCTCGCCGTGGGCCTGGGGTTGTGGGTGGCGGTTATCGCCCAGGCTGCCTACGTAACGACCTTCATCCCGTTTCTGGCCGCCACCCTCGTGACGCTTTTCGTGTTCGGCCTGTTGGTGTCACCGCCTCAGAGGTCACGATGAAGAGACTCGGTGTTGGCGTCTTTGTGGTGTTGGCCGCGGCGCTCATCGTCGTCGGCCTTCCCTTGCCGGCACGCGCCGACAATTGTGCCGGGCTCTCTGATTGCTCGCTGGGCATGACGATTGCGTTGGCGATCTTGGCAGTGGCCCTCGTCGTCGCTCTATTGATGCTGGGCTGGGCGATCGCTGTGGATCTGGGATTCCTGGGTATGGCCGAAGGTTTAGCCGCCGGAGAAGAGAGCATGGCCCTGTGGGAGCTGATGGAAGGGGCAGCCAGCGGGGCCAACCCGTCGGGCTGTCTCACGAACTGCTCCAAAGTGGTCCAGGTGATGACCACACGGTTGACCACAGGGAGCGAAGTCTTCGCCGGGGAGGGTATCCAGGGCACCTCGCTGTATGGGCTGGCGGAAAACATGGGTGGCTCATTGAGTGAGGCAATGTCGTCGGCCGGAGTCGAAAGCGCCATGGCCAGTGCCCCAGAAGGCGGACAGGGCATCGTCTATGTCTGGAGCGAGGGCAGCGGGGCGTCCCATGTCTTCAACGGCCTGAAGCAGGGCGGGATGGTCATCTACGGCGACGGCCAAACGGGCGCCGTTGGCTGGACTGCCGCGGAGGTAGCAACGGAGTCCGGCTACACCGGATCCGACCTGGTCTGGTATCTGATTTCGTTGTGGTGAGGAGCTAGTCATGGAACGAGCCGAAGCCGAACGTCTGGCCCGCGAGGCCCTGGAGGAAATCGAATTCCATGGCGAACTGGTCCTGATGGCTGACAAGGCGCGCGAGGGCCCTTCGGCTTGGCTATTCGTCTACAACACGAAGCGCTTCGTCGAAACGGGAGATCTCCGCGAGGGGATCGTCGGAGCCGGGCCCCTACTCGTAGATCAGGAAACCGGAGAGGTCCTGCACGCTCCCAACACGGTGCAACCCGACGAGATCCTCCGTCGTCACGCAGCCGGCCTGCCCTTGGCCTAGCGAATTCCTGCCTGCCACGGCGTCAACTCCCAGACATGGAGAAGCGACTTCGACGAGCAGTTGGGCCATCATGTGCCCGCTGGGAGACCATTGCCGGAAGGGCAAGAAGCGATGCCATCAGAAGCCGCCGTGAGAATCCACGCCGATCTCCCTGTGGTCGACGGGCACAACGACCTGCCGTGGAAGCTGCGCACCCTGGCAGAGGGTGACCTCGATCGCCTCGACCCACGTGGCGACCTCCCCGGATTCCACACCGACATCCCGAGAATGCTTGCCGGCGGCGTCGGAGCACAGCTCTGGTCCGTGTACGTCCCCGCCGACATCGACGAGCCCTTCGCCCGCACCCTCGCCCAGATCGATCTCGTGGAGCGGATGGTGGGACGTGACGAGCGGCTGGCGTTGGCCCGGACCGGTTCGGAGGCCCGGGCGATCCGGGACGGCGGGCGGATCGCTTCGCTGATGGGCGCCGAGGGCGGCCATTCCATCGAGAGCTCCCTGGACAATCTGCACGCTCTCGCCGGGCGCGGCGTCCGCTATATGACCCTCACCCACTCGGACACCACCGATTGGGCGGACTCGGCCACCGACGAGGCCCGCCACGGTGGCCTCACTCCATTCGGCTGCGATGTGGTGCGGGAGATGAACCGGATCGGGATGCTGGTCGACCTCTCTCACGTCTCCGTCGACACGATGCGGGACGCCCTCGACACAACTGATGGGCCGGTCATCGCCTCTCACTCCAACTCGTACGCCCTGGCCCCTCATCCGAGGAACATCCCCGACGATGTCCTGCGGGCGATTGGAGATGGTGGCGGTGTCATCATGTCCGTCTTCTTCTCCGGCTTCGTCGTCGCCGAGACGGCACGTCAGGTGACGAAGATGTTCGACGAGCTCCGTCGTCTCCGCCACGAGCTGGCCGGAGACCAAGCGGCCATCGACGCCGAATTCGAGCGTCTCCAAGGCGAACAGGATCTGGAACCGGGCAGCGTCGCCGACGTCGTCGACCACATCGAGCACATCGCCGAAGTCGCCGGGATCGACGCCGTGGGGATCGGCTCCGATTTCGACGGCACCTTCCTCACACCGCACGGACTGGAGGATGTCTCCTGCTACCCCGCAATCACCGACGAGCTCCTCTCGCGCGGATGGGCCGAGGACCACATCCTCAAAGTGCTGGGCGGGAACTCCCTCCGCGTCCTTGGAGGCTGAGGCGCTGCGCAGGGGCATGTGTCTCACTCGGGCCAGGATTGGCAATGACGCTTCGGGCAGCCTGGTCCGAGCTGACGGGACCATCGACCCTGGGAATCTCTGATTCGCTGGACCAACCTGTCGACAGACTGCGAAGGCAATGATGGCCGGGACTCCCCCGATTTTGACATTCGCCGGTGCCGCCGGGACGGTGACCGGCAGCAAGACCCTTCTCGATACCAGCGAAGGCCGGATCCTCGTGGACTCTGGCTTGTTCCAGGGTCAGAAGCATCTTCGCCTGCAGAACTGGGCACCACCCCCGGTCCCGCCGGAGTCCATCGACGCCATCGTCCTCACGCACGCTCACCTCGACCACTGCGGGTACATCCCCCGTCTCAGCCGGCTCGGCTTCCGTGGGGCGGTGTTCGGCACCGAGGGCACAAGAAGGC
>JBAVPF010000524.1:0-3336 GCA_049692815.1 Acidimicrobiia bacterium | reverse complement strand
CGTAACGACCGTCAAACTGCAGCTGCCCGCGGGCCAGGCCACGCCGGCCCCGCCGGTGGGCACGGTGCTCGGCCCTCACGGCGTGAACCTCATGGACTTCGTGAAGGCCTACAACGACGCCACCGGCTCGCAACGCGGCCAGATCATCCCGGTCGAGATCTCCATTTTCGAAGACCGCTCGTTCACATTCATCACAAAGACGCCACCCGCAGCGGCTCTGCTTCGCCAGGCAGCGCGGGTCGAGAAGGGCTCTGGTGAGCCCAACAAGGAGAAGGTGGGCACGGTCACCCGCGCCCAGGTGAAGCAGATAGCAGAGATCAAGATGCCCGACCTCAACGCCATCGACATCGAAGGCGCCATGAAGGTTGTCGAAGGCACAGCCCGTTCGATGGGGATCATGGTCGAAGGGTGATGAAATCACCTTCGAGTTCGATGCAATCGAACTCGGGGCTGATTCCAACCAGGTACTGAGTACCAAGTACTGAGTACCAGGTACTGAGTACCAAGTACCGGCGGCGCCGCAAGAGCGGCGCCATGAGTGGGAGGCCGATGAGATCGGCCTCTGGTCCGATGAGATCGGACCAGGGACCGCAGAGGCCGACTGGACCACAAGGAGAGAGAAATGGCACACGGAAAGAAGTACCGGGAAGCGGCCTCGAGGTTCGACAGGGAGCACCGCTACGCCGCCCATGAGGCCGTCGACCTGGTGAAGACCCTCGCCTCGGCGAAGTTCGACGAGACCGTGGAGGTCGTCTACAACCTGGGCATCGATGCCAGGAAGGCCGACCAGCTCGTCAGGGGGACGGTGTCCCTGCCACATGGGACGGGCAAGGACGTCAAAGTCGCTGTCTTCTGCCCGCCCGACAAAGAGAACGAGGCGAGAGAAGCAGGTGCCGACATCGTTGGCGGCACGGAGCTGGTGGAGTCGCTGCAGGCAGGCAAGGAGCTGGACGCCGACATCGCCATAGCCACCCCCGACATGATGTCCGAGGTTGGCAAGCTGGGACGCGTCCTAGGTCCCCGCGGCCTCATGCCCAACCCCAAGTCGGGCACCGTTACCCAGGATGTGGGCAAGACCGTCGGTGAGTTCAAGGCCGGCAAGCTCGAATACCGGAACGATCGCTACGGCAACGTCCACGTCCCGGTGGGCAAGGTCTCCTTCGAGGTCGATCAGCTCGTCGGCAACCTGGCCTCACTCACGGCCGAGATCCAGCGCGCCAAGCCCGCCGGGGCAAAAGGCCGCTATCTCCAGGGGATCACGCTCTCGTCGACCATGGGCCCCGGTATCAAGGTGGACACCGCCCATCTCGACGACCTGACCGCCCTGGTCCAATAGGAGAAGAGCCTCAGACGTGAGAAAGCCCCCGAAACGGGGGCTTTTCTCGTGCTGAAACAAGGGGGATCTCCGTGCCCGGAGATACCGTCGGCTGGAGGGCTTCGGCTGCCAGGTCCACCGTCCGCACGCTGCCGACGATTTCGTCTGTGGACCAGGGTAGGGGCTGGTCATTCGTCCGTCGGCTAAGCGCGGCCCTCACATATTCGGGTCCGGACACGGGCGGGGGCGGTCAGGGAACCCGCCCGAAAACACGGAGACCCCCTGTTTTCAACCTGGCAAGTGTCGCGCGTGGGGTTTGGACTGTCCAGGGAAAATATGGAAGTCGGCGACCGAGGAACTCGTAGAAAACTCGTTGAGCACGTTTGGCCGGTCCAGGGAGGGGAGATGGGCCGTGCCGTCGATGATCAGCGGACCACGGTCGCTTTGCTCTGCAGCCAGGTGGTGAACCGCATCTACGAGCAGGCTCTCGTCGTGTGCGCCACACATGACGAGGGTGGGTACGCCGATGGCGTCCAGGTGGTCGTTCAGCCGCTTGCGGAAGCCGGTCTGGTGCTGGCCGCGCGCGGCGTCGGTGGTCACCGGCAATCGGTCCAGGTCGAAGAAGAGCCCCTTCAGAACCTGGTCGATCTCATCGGCCGAACGCCCGTACCCGACCATCCACATTTGGAAGTCGATCTCGACGACGCTGTCGCAATCACCCGCCCCTGGCAGCCTCGATCGCTGCCTCCTCGGGCCGGTTCTCCTCGAAGTCTCCGTTCGGGGGCCCGGCCGCTCGGAAAGGTGCCGATCAGGACGAGACGCTCGACCCTCTCGGGGTGGTCGATGACGAGGTCGAGAGCGGTGGCCCCACCCATGGAGCAGCCAACGACGATGGTCGGGTCGATCCGGAGTTGGTCCAGGACGGCAACGAAGTCGTCGGTGTCCGAATAGGGGCCGGGGGCCGATGGGTCCTGCCCGAAGCCGCGCTTGTCGAATGCGGCCGTCCACAGGCCTTGAAGGCCGATCTGGTATCTCCACATCCCGGAGGCGGCGACCCCGGCGTGGATGAGCCGGACGGCCGGGCCTCTGCCTTCGTCGATCACGCGAAACCTCATGGGGGAGCGGAGGCGAATTGCTCAGCGCTTCGGGCCGAAATAGAATCCGTGGCGCAACTCCAATCCTCGGCCCTAAGACCGCCGGTGTCGGCCCGCACTACGGGTGCGGGAGACTGAAAGGGAAACCGCCTGCGCAGGACGCTTCTCGAAGCCCCTTGTCTTGTGTCGAGGGGCTTGATTGATTTCTAGGGAGACGCGATGGCAAGACCAGAGAAGGTCCAAGCTGTACAAGACATCCGAGAAGGTCTCGAAAGCGCCGAGGCGGTGTTTCTCACCGAATACCGAGGGCTGACAGTGCAGGCCGTCCAGGATCTGCGCAGGGCCGTCCGAGACAGTGGGGCCGAGTACAAGGTCGTCAAGATGACCCTGGCTCGCCTGGCTGCCGCCGACGCCGGGATAGAGGGGCTCGAGGAGTACCTCTCCGGTCCGACCGCGATCGCGTTCGCCAAGAGCGACCCGGTCTCGACGGCCAAGGCGCTCAAGGACTTCTCGAGGGACCATGAGGTGTTCGTGCTCAAGGCCGGGTACCTCTCGGGGAACATCCTCACACCGGAAGAGGTCTCCAAACTCGCGGAGATCGAGCCGAGGGAGGTCCTGCTGGCCAGGATCGCAGGTGGTGCCAAGGCACCCCTGTTCAAGGCGGCCGGCATGTTCGCCTCGTTCACCAGGGACGCGGCGTCGATGTTCTCACAGCTGTTGGACAAGAAGGAGTCGGGTGAGTTCGGAGGGGAGCCCGTGGACGACGCGGTGCTGCCCGACACCGAGCCCGAAAAGACCGCGGCCGTCTCGGCCGAGGAGGAATGACGATGGCAAAGATGACAACCGACGAGCTGCTCAGCCAGTTCGAGGACATGACGGTCCTCGAGCTCAAAGAGTTCCTCGATGCCTTCGAGGAGAAGTTCGACG
>JBAVPF010000523.1:0-1946 GCA_049692815.1 Acidimicrobiia bacterium | reverse complement strand
CGACCAGAGGAGTCGTCACCCCGATGGTGGCGAGCACCCCGAGGTGTGCGGCGGTCAGCCGCTTGCCCGCCGGGAACACCGTCGTCCCCGCGGCAACATCGCCCCCCGGCGGGCGGACGGAGGTGCCAATGGGCGGCGATGTCTCGATACGGACCTTCCCGTCCTCTTCCGAAGTGTCCTCCACCCTGACCACGGTGTCGGCCCCTTTGGGCATCGGGGCGCCAGTCATTATCCGGGTCGCCTCACCTTCCCCGACCATCCGGGAGGACGTCTGCCCGGCGGCGACGTCCTCGATGATCCGAAGGACGGCACCGGGTGCGGCGACGTCGGTGGCGCGTACGGCAAAGCCGTCCATCGCCGAGTTGGCGAAGCTGGGCACGTCGTGTGGAGCCACGATGTCCTCGGCGAGGACACGTCCCACCAGCTCGGGCAGTGCCACTCGCTCCTGTCCGGTGGGCCTCACGGTGGACAGGGCCTCTGTCCGCACCTCTTCGATGGTCCTCACCCGACCACCTCCTCACCGAACTGGTGGATGCCGAGCACCCGGGAAGCCTCGAGCAGCCCCTGCGGGGTGCCCACGTCGAGGAGGTCCTGTTCTGCGATGTAGCCGCGTAGCCGTCCACGAACGCCGAGCTCGTGGATGGCGTCGGTCAGCTGGATCTCACCACCCACTCCGGGCGCCGTGTCGTGGAGGATCGAGAACACCTCGGGAGTGAAGATGTAGCGGCCCACGAGCCCGAGACGGGAGGGTGCATTCTCGACGCCCGGCTTCTCGATGGCACCGCTCAGCTCCAGTCGGTCGTCCACGACTTCCGAGGCAGGGATGACCACGCCGTACTTGCCCAAGAACTCGTCGGTGAGGCGTCGCAGGCACATGACCGACACCGCGCCGTCGTCGCTTCCCTTCGCCATGTCGGCCAACACGTCGAAGCCGGGTCGGACGATGTTGTCGGAGAGGAGGCAGAAGAACGGCCGGTCGCCAACCATGTCGGCCGCCTCGGCAACTGCGTGGCCGAGACCGAGCGGCTCCTCCTGTACCACAGGACGCAGCCTGATCTCCTCCAGACCCGGCAGCGGACCATCGAGACTGAAATGCTGTGATATGAGGTGCCCGGCGTCGAGGTCGACCACGACGATCGCCTCCTTGGCGCCGGCGCGTGCGGCCTCCTCGACCGAATACTGGATTGCGGGCCGATCCACCACGGTGATGAGAGCCTTGGGGACGACCCTTGTGGCCGGCCGCATCCTGGTCCCTCGTCCCGCCGCCGGGATTACCGCCACTTCGATGCTCATGTCGTCACCTTCTGCTCCCTGCCCTGGATCATGCGTTGGATGTTGCCCCGGTGACGCCAGAGCACCAAGACGATGGTGGCGAGAAGCCAGACCAGGCTCATACCGATCACGCCCTGCCATATGGCGAGGGGGATCGAGCTGAGGACGGCGATCAGCGAGGAGACCGACGCGGTCTTCGTGAGCCTCACGAGTATCACCCAGCCCACGAACACGATCCCTCCCACCAGCGGGACCGTGAAGAAGAGCACCCCGAGACCGGTGGCCACCCCCTTTCCACCTTTGAAACGGTGGAATACGGGGTAGCAGTGACCCACCACGGCGGCAAGGCCGGCGAGGAAGGCCCACTCGACGGTTGGGTCGGTGGAGCCGGCGGCGATCATCCCCATCGCCCCGGCGACCACTCCCTTCATCGTGTCGCCCAAGAGAACGAGCGCGGCGGGCACCTTGCCGATGGAGCGGAGGACGTTGGAGGCTCCCGGGTTGCCACTCCCCACCTCGTGGATGTCGACTCCGTGCATGCGAGCGATGACGACTGCAAAGTCGATGCTCCCCACGACATAGGCGGCGACCATCGCCAGGGCGATTGCCAGAGTCATTGCGCCGATCATATTGACCCGGGGAATGGAAGAGGTCGCCCCCCGGTTCTAAGATCG
>JBAVPF010000522.1:0-5725 GCA_049692815.1 Acidimicrobiia bacterium | reverse complement strand
CGTCATCCGCATCGACCGGGACACCTGACCGCGGCCCCATTGGCGCAAAGCCAGGTGGAGGTGGGCCAGACGGCCGTGGCTCTCGGCAGCCCATACGGGCTTCAGCAGACCGTGACGGCCGGGGTCGTCAGCGCCACCGACAGGGCCATGGTCGGCTCGGATGGCGTGGTGCGGACTGCGATACAGACCGACGCACCGATCAACCCGGGCAATTCCGGTGGCCCGTTGGCCAACATCGACGGTCAGGTCATCGGTATCAACGACGCGATATTCAGCCAGTCGGGCGGCAATGAGGGAGTGGGCTTCGCAGTGCCCATATCCATAGCCAAGCAAGTCGCAGACGAGCTCGCCACCGGCCGGCCGATCCACACCGCCTTCCTGGGGATCTCGGGAGCCACAGCTGCCCAGGCCACGGCAGGAGTTCAGATCACCGGTGTCGTCTCGGGCTCCCCTGCTGATGCAGCCGGGATCCAGGTTGGCGACCTGATCACGATGGTCGGCAGCAAGAGGGTGGAGTCCATGGTCGACCTCGCCGGCGAAGTGAGGGCGCTTCAGCCAGGTGACCAGGTTGAGATTCAGATGCTCAGGAATGGCACCCAGATGACCGTGACCGTCACGCTCGGCTCGAGCTGATCGTCCCTCGATGCGTGTGCGTGACGCGTGTTCGCGCCCCGCACCCGCGTCACACCGTGTCGACGAGGGCTCTGAGCAGATCTCGGATCGACACCACTCCGCGCAGGCCTCCGTCATCACCAACGACGGGAAGGTGGCGATAACCGGACTCGGCTATCCATGTCGCCGCGTCCCACACGTCGAGGTCGGGGTCGAAAGTGTCCGGCTCGTCGCTCATCACGACCGACACCGCGACGGTGAGGTCCGTCCCGGTGGCAACTGCACGTCGGATGTCCCGCTCGGTCACGAGGCCGAGGAGGCTCATACCCTCCACGACTGCGAGCGATCCGAGGTCGAGGTCTTCCATCACCTGCGCAGCCTCGACCAACGTCGTGTCAGGCCCACAGACGAAGGGCGCCTCGCCAACCAGGTCTCCCAGTTTCATCGATTCACACGGTACAACGACTGAGCCCGCCCTGGAAAAGGGCGGGCCCTGCACCGTGAAGATGGGTGGTTCAGACGAGATCCGCCTCGCGGATGCCGAAGGACGGGTGACGGAGACGGCACAGAGCGAGCTTCTCCAGCTGGCGGATGCGCTCCCTGGTCAGGTTGAACTCGTCGCCGATCTCCTCCAGGGTCCGGGGCACTCCGTCAAAGAAGCCATATCGCAGAGCGAGGATTCGCCCCTCACGCTCCGGAAGGCGGTCGATCGACTGACGCAACGAGTTGGCGACGTCCATCTCCTCGGTCATCTGCACCGGGTCCGCCGCATCCTCGTCCTCGATGAAGTCTCCGAGCTGCGCCCCGTCCTCTCCGATGGGCTGCTCCAGCGAGACGGTATCCGCAACCGACAAGGCCAGCTCGACCTTGTCGACGGTGACTCCGGCTTCCTCGGCGATCTCGTCGGGGCGGGGATCACGCCCCAGCTCCGCCTTGAGCGAGGCCTGGGCGGCCCGCACCGCAGCAAGCGTGTCGTGGAGATGGACCGGGATTCGCACGGTCCGCGACTTGTCGGCAATGGCACGCGTTATCGCCTGGCGAATCCACCAGGTGGCGTAGGTGGAGAACTTGAAGCCCTTGCGCCAGTCGAACTTCTCGACGGCGCGGATCAACCCGAGGTTCCCCTCCTGAATCAGGTCGAGAAAGTCGATCCCCGAGGTGTTGGCGTAGCGACGCGCATTGGCGACGACGAGACGGAGGTTGGCGGTCAAGAAGTCATCTTTCGCCTGAGCACCACGACGGGCCAGCCTGGCCAGCTCCATCTCCTCACGCTTGCCCTTGAAGTCGCCTTCCTCGAGACGCTCCGCGGCCTCTTCGCCGGTCTCGATCTTCTGGGCGAGCTCCACTTCCTGCTCGGCTGTGAGCAGGTCGTACTCGCCGATGGCGGTCAGATATTGGGAGACGAGGTCGGTGGTGAGCCGACCACGCTCGTCGGTGAGCTTCGACTGGAGACGAGAGCGGCGCGGCTTTTCGGTCTTGTCCTTACGCGTTTCAGTAGCGGCCATGGGTGATCTGTGTCCTCCAGCAGATTCCGGACGGGCCGGTAGGGGCTGCCCGAACGTTCAACTATACGCGCCGGGACTGGCTTGTGAACCCCCCTCTTTTCCACAGCGCTTCCACGGTTGCAGGGATCAGACGGTTCCCCATCGCTGGAACTCGATCAAGACCAACCCGTCACGGCTCATACGCATTCCCCCAGAGTCCGCCTCGATTTGGTCGGTCTCCTTGACGAGCGCGAGAAGACGGTCCTCCTGTCTCATCGCCTCCGGTGGGCCGGCCATCATGGTCATTGCGAGCGGATCACTCGGCAGCCCGTTCACGAGCCTGCCCATGAGACGGTTGACACCCATAGTGCCGGAGAGCCGGTCACCTTCGATTTCCAGCGTCGGCTTCTGGCCGGTGGCGGAGGGCTCCACCAGATCGTCATCACGGCGGTAACGGGTGACGACCCAGACGCCATCGAGGAGGTCGACCGACATCTCCCGGACATTACGGTGCGTGACGAGTCGTGCGAACCGGAAACCGTCCGCTCCGCGCCGAACACTCTCCCGCGCCGCGGGGCCTGACTCAGGCTTTCGGCACCGTCCCCGGCTGATACACCCGGACGCCGTCGTCGGTGACGATCTTGCCGACACCGGGCATGGGATAGTGACCCGCCACGAAGTTGACCCCGGTGTCTCTGATCTCCTCGAAGACACGGTCACGCGTCTTGGCGGCCATCATCGGGTCGTTGTCCACAGGGAGACTCCAATGGGGATGCTCTACCTGGAAGGGGTGATTGGAGAGGTCCCCTCCGATCAACGTCCGGGTGCCTTCGGAGATGATCGACACGGTGAGATGGCCCGGGGTGTGCCCGAACGACTCCACCACCGTCACTCCGGGCAGGATCTCGGTGTCCCGGTCCACGAAGTCGACGACATCCGCATCGAACAGCGGGGCCATGATTGTCCTGGCGGCGTCGCCGAAATCGCCCTCCACCGTCTTCCAGTGCGCCCACTCCTTCTCGTGGAACGCGTGGCGGGCCTCCGGGAACACGATCTTCCCCTCGCGCTGGCTGCCACCGATGTGGTCGTAGTGCATGTGCGTGTAGACGACGGCCTCCACCGCGTCACGCGCTATCCCGAGAGCGTCGACCGCCGACGGCATGAGCCCGGCCGTCATGCCCTCCTGTGCGATATCGCCGATGCCGGCGTCGATCATGATCGTGCGCTCCCCGTCGGTGATCAGGAAGCAACCGAAGTTGGACCGAACCCGACCCTGCGAGTCACGGGGATGGAACCGCCAGTCGTGATCGGTTGCACCCTCGTAGTAGCCCTCGGTCTCCCTCCAGTAGTAACCGTCCTCTATGACGAAGAGGGTGTACCCGCCGCAGTCGAGTTTCCAGGTCACGACGAGCTAGGCCCTGTTGAGCGTGATGACCACGTCTTCGTTGGTCACGGTGAGGACATCACCGCTGCATTGGTAGGCACTGTTCTCGGCGACCGCGTCGGGAACGGTGACGGGTGAGTTGGGCAGCGTCACCACCTGGCCGTCCACCTCAGCCGTGGACGACACGGTCACGTCCGATGAATCCACCGTCACGGTGATGGTCGAGTCGTCGGCGGACCACGTGCCCGTCTCGGTGCCGCTGATACTCATGGTGAAGGTCCCATCGTCGGTCTCGACGGTGAATCCCCATCCGTCACGCTCGGCGGTGAAAGCCCCGCCGGGCGCCATCGTCACCAAGTACGTGCCGTCGTTGGCGCTGATCGCGTCGGCGCCGAACCCTGCAGCGACGAACTCGTCCTCCATCAGGGAGATGAAGGATTGGATATCGAGAAGCCACGTTCCCTCGACGCAGGCGGAGCCGCCGGCCGAAGCAGGCGCCTCAGTGGTCGTGGTGGTCTCGACCGGGGCTTCGGTCGTCGCTGGCTCGGCTGATGCCGCCTCGGTCGTCGAGCTCGCCTCCGAAGAGGTCGTGGTCGTCGTCTCGGTGTCCGAAGGGCTGCATGCCACGGCGGTCAGGCCGATGGCGAGTATCAGGGCTGTCGGTCGTCGCATGGCCCGACGTTACCCGAAGACGCTCAGAGGTAGTCACGTGGTTGGAGAACCCTCGAAAGGCTCCCGTTCCGCGCCGCCAGCGCGCTCCAATCCTCACCGGTGACCTCCACCACGGCCACCGTGGCGGTCTTCATGTCGGCGATCTCACCGGTCAGCGCTCGAACCAGCATCGACCACGTCGGCTGGTGCCCTACCAGCATGAGCCGCTCCACAACGGGCGCACTCGCGGCCAACTCGATAACTGCATCGGGGCTCGTCCCGTACAGGCCGGGCTCGAGAGTCAGCCTGCTCTGCCACCTACCCGCTTCGATCGCCAGCTCCGCGGTCGACCGGGCGCGGAGGGCCGTCGACGAGATGACCAATGCGGGGGCCAGCCCCTCGTCCGCCAACACCTCGCCCATGATGCGGGCACTCCGGATGCCGCGTTCATTCAGCGGCCGGTCGTGGTCGCGGCCGTAGTCGGCATTCCAATCCGACTTGGCGTGCCGCATCAGGAGAAGAGTGGGCACGGGCCACTCCCCCGGATCGGGAGCTCAGAGCCCGAGTTCGGAGCGCAGCTCCTCCAGCTTGGCGTCTGCCTCGGACATGTTGACGGCCTTGCGCAGCTCGGCTTCCGCTCCTTCGGGGGTCGCCTCGTGGAGCTCGGCCTTGGCCATGGCTTCAGCTTTGCGCTGCTCGATCTTCGCCTCGACCGAGTCCAGGTTGAGCCCTTCGTCACTGACCGAGGCCGACATGGACTGGACCGCGTTGTTGACGGCCTCCTGCATCTTGGCCTGCTGCAACGAGCCGAGCATCTCGAGTCTCTTGGCGCTGAGCTCCTGGACCTTCATGGCGTTCGTCTGGACGGCCTCCTTGGCCTTGTCGGCCTGGACGTTTGCCGTCTCGAACTGCTCCTTGAGCGAGGCGAGGTTGTTCTCCGACGCCTGCAACTTCATGGCAAGGCTCTGCGCCGCCGAGGTCCACTTGGTGACCCCCGCCTCGTCACCCGACTTCTTCGCCTCGTCGGCGCGTATCAGGGCCTGCTTGGCCATCTCCTTGGCTTCACCGACCGACTCCGCGGCCTTCTCGATCTGCCCGCCCAGCTGCGTCTTGTGAGCGATGACCTTGGCAGCCTGGTTGCGCAGGTCCTGGTCCTTGCTCTTCGCGTCGTCGATTGCTGCCTGGATCTCGATCTCGGGGTCCATCAGGTCCTCGGAGGCGCTCTTGAACCACGACCTGATGTAGGCAATCCAGCGTTTGAACATGCGAAGGGTCTCCTTTGGTATTCCGGGGTGGACTCTAGGGTCGGCCGGGGTCAGCCGCGTCTGTGCCCACCACCACGTATACGACCGGCACCGCCTCCAATGCGGCCACCACCGCCACCGATGCGGCCACCGCCACCACCACCGCCGGTCCAGTTGCCCGACGATCCCCCGAAGCCGCCAAAGCCACCTCCCCGATTACGCATGCTGCCCATGGCCATCATGGTCAGGAGCACGTTCAGCATGTCCCCCGAACCCGTGCTCTGACGTTGCGGCCGGCGGTCGAAGTCGGGCGTGGCGGGTGGTGGAGAGGTGGCGCCGCGCCCTTCAGG
>JBAVPF010000521.1:0-2005 GCA_049692815.1 Acidimicrobiia bacterium | reverse complement strand
GAGGAGGCCTGCAATCCGCGCCGCCGCTGCTGCCCGGTCGAATCGCCTTCTCAGTGGGCACTGACCAGGTGCTCGTGGGCTCTGACTGTTCCGGTATCGGAGCGACGCTCTTGGTCCCCACGATGCCGGTCAAGGTGGAGAGCAGAGTGGGCCGATCAGGGAAGAAGCCGGCATGGGTGCGGACCTTGGACTCCGCCGCAGCCCGAGCCCCGGCTTCTGTCGGAACAAACGACCACTTCAACCTGCTTCCGCTTCGAGCTCATCGAAGACATCCGCCTCAGCTGCACGGCAGCGCACCGCTGAATTGACCTGGGCGACTCGCGCTCAGTCTGCTTCTGGTTTGTCTTCCTCACTTTCGAAGTCCATAGGCACACCAAGGTTGTACCGCTTGAGTTGGGCGACGTCCTTCGCCTTCAGACCGCTCCAGATTGCTATCTCGCTGCTGCTCGTGTTCAGAAGGGTGACCAGGGATTTCCTCTTCAGGAATGAACGGGACTCCGGAGATAGGCGTTCGGCTAGCTCGTCGGGTACTGATACGTGATCGCTGAACATCTCGTAGCGATATCCAGGAAGTTTCCTGGCTCGAGCAAGATGCCGGGCCAGGAAGTCGGTGTCCAGCATGGAGTGTGTACCACTCGGATACCTATCCGGATGAGAGACGCTGGCTATCGCGCGGTCCTTCATGTGGCGGCCGAGCAGGTTGCCGAGACGGACTCCGGGTTTGTTGACTCGAGTTGGGACCCCTGCAGCCACGCTCCAATACTCGAGCGGCAAAGGCTCCTCCCACACGACCCACGGGGGTATGGCGAATGGGCGTCGGACGGGAAGGGCGTGATATTTGCCGTCGTTATCGGCTTCCAGGCAGTTCTGAACGAGCCTTCCGGTGATATACATCGTCGATTCTTCGACCTGCACATCGACGGGCTCTTCTACAGGATCGATGGACACCCAGAACACCTCGTAGTCGGCTGTGAAGAATGCCGTGTCGGAGAATGGCCATACCGGATCGGGGTCGTAGTTGACCTCGATCACGATGTGGTCGTATTCGATCCTGACGTTGTGGCTCTTGATGTCCTCGGTCTGGTCGTCTCCCCAATCGACGTCCTCGGTGTAGCCGCCAGACGGATGATCTGTGTCTACCCGGGTGCCGGGAGGCACGTAGATCCGGTAGGTCCTCTTCACGTCGCTCTCAGTGGAGTCTCGAACTCTGTTCTTCACAGAGCCTCTCTCATACAGGAGCTCACCTTGTGTCTCGTCGCGTACCGACGTGAAGACATGGAGCGTGTCGAGCTGCACCTCGACGCAGAGCCCGTCCGCATCTCTCGGCTGTTCGACGACGAGGAAGAACTCCTGGATGCCTTCAAGGCGTCTCAGCCACTCGGTGTCACCGAAGTCTTGGTCGATGATGTGAGGTCTCGGAAAGACGGTGAACAGAGCGCGATTGGTGCCCAGATGATATGAGTCGAGCAACTGGTACATCTGACTCAGTTGGGTGGTGTGTGACAGCGACTCTTGCTTCTCGATTGAGTCGTCGATCTGGCGTACGTTGACGTTCTGGTTTCCCGATACTGCCGTGTAGCCGCGTTCCTCTGCCGTGCTCGAACCCAGTTTGCCGCCGATCTTGTTGACCGTGGCCTCGATGCTAAAGCTCCCCCCCTTGTCCAGGTCTGTTGTCTGCATCGACTCCGTCGAGGTCCCCGTTGTTCCCACTCGAACTGTGGAAACCGAACGGCTCATCGCCTGACCGGTCTCGGTGACTACCTCGTAAAGCTCTCTCGTCTTTGGTTGAAAGTCGACTATCCACGGATAGTCATTGATTGGCGTGTTGTCGTTTCGTGGGAAACAAGCCACTTGGGCGATCGCCCCGTAGCAGGGGTAGTAGGACTCGAGAATCGTCTTGAAATTCGTGAGGACTTTGGCATCCCAACTTTTCAAGCGACCGAGCTCTATCCCTAGTTCGTCGGTGTCGACCTGATGGCCGGTGATCGAACACGCGACCTTCAGG
>JBAVPF010000520.1:0-2713 GCA_049692815.1 Acidimicrobiia bacterium | reverse complement strand
GCGTGTGCACCGCGCTCGTGATCTGCTTGGGCGGATCCTCCCAAAAGGCGTCGTCCTCGGGCCGCTTCGGTGGCGTGTGCTCGCCGGTGTCGACGCCGGGGAGACGACCGGTCAGCTCATCCACGTCCCAGCGCTCGTAATCGATGCCGATCTCGTCGAAGAGAGGGAGGACCTTGTCCTCGTACCTGGAGTCATCACCGATGAACACCCCGCCGCACTGGACGAAGCCGGCATTCCCCCGTTCGTCGGTGATCCCGAGATAGTCGTCCCATTCCTTCCAGAAGTGAAAGCCCTCGTATGCCATGGCCACCCCGGCCCACGTGGAGTAGTGGGTGCGGACGATCGCACAAGAGTTGGCGGTGGAGCCGTACCCCGCGGCCGGCAGCTTGTCGACGTTGAGTGTCCTGTAGCCGGCCTTCGACATCTCGAAGGCGAGGTTCGCCCCGATGATCCCGGCTCCGATGATTATCACGTCGTACTGGCGCGTCTCGCTCATGGAGGTCGAGCATATCTATACGGTCAAACCGGGGGAGCCTTGATATACTGACAGTATACCAAGCTACCTACCGATAAAGCCACCTACCAATGAAGAAGCGGGTCATCACCGAGACCGAAGATGGGGGACGGACCTGCTACACCGGGCAGATCATCTGTCGTGGTCCTCGGAGGACCGCGTTGTTGCTGACAGAGCCATACCGCATGGCCGGTCGCATCGTAGAGATCCCCGCGGAGGCGGTCATCGACGAGATCGACCTACCCCCTTTCGATCCGGATCCCGCACGAACTGCCGTGGCTCCTGCCAGGTGATGACCCCGGCCGCGCGCTCGACCTGTGCGACTGACCCTTCCGCGAAGACATATATTCGAATCGCCAGAGCCCAGGAGACCGATATGACCCCAAGAAACATCATTCTCGACGTCGAAGGGCGGCTTGCCACCATCACATTCAACAGACCCGACGTGAAGAACTCGTTGGACACCGTGACGCTGATGGAGTTGCACGACGCGCTAGGCCAGATCGAGGATCGGCGTGACGTCGGGGCATTGATCCTGACCGGTACCGGCGACGCCTTCTGCGCAGGAGTCAACTTGAAAGGCTATGACCTCGATGACAGAGCGGCCTTTCGTGCAGGGTTTCGGGAAGTGGCGATGTGGTGGCACCAGATGCTGCACCGGGTGGTCCGCATCCGCATGCCGGTCCTGGCAGCGGTCAACGGCATCGCCGTCGGAGGAGGACTCGGGTTGACCCTGGCTGCCGACATGGCGATCTGCAACGAAGACGCCCGGTTCTACGCGTCGTGGATGTCGAATGGTGTCGCCAACGACGGTGGGTCTTCCTACAGCCTTGCTCGGATCGTCGGCTTCCGCAGGGCCATGGAGCTGTTGCTGACCAACAGGACTCTCGATGCCCACGAGGCCATGGAGTGGGGCATCGTCAATCGCGTATACGAAGAGAGTCTCTTCGATGAGAAGGCAAGACAGATCGGCCATGAGCTCGCCGATGGGCCTACGCACCTCCAGGCGATGGCGAAGGAAACGCTGCACGATGGCTGGCGGCGATCGTTGGAGGAAGCCACCGAGCACGAGTGCATGAACATACTGGAGTCGTTGGACGATCCATATGCGGCTGAGCGGCTCACCGCGTTCCGTGACGGCGAACGCACCGACTCGACACAAGTCTCCCTGTAATGAGTTTGGGAGGCAGTTTGGCAAATAGTATATTCCCAGTATATTTGTGAGGACGATCGGATGAGTGGTGGAGCATATGGACAGTGGGTTGGCCAGGCCGTGCTTCGTCATGAGGACGGTGCCCTGCTCACCGGCCGGGGACAGTTCATCGACGACATCCCCCTCTCCAAGGTGGGACACGTCGCGATCGTCCGCAGCCCGTTCCCACACGCCCGGATTCACTCGGTAGACCTATCCGCCGCACTCGCCCACCCTGGGGTGATAACGGCAATGGAAGGACGGGACGCCGTGGCCCTCACCACACCGTTCCAGGCCGCGATAACCGAACCAATCCACTTTCATTGCATGGCCGGAGACAAGACGCGCTACCAGGGTGAGCCAGTAGCCGTGGTGGTCGCGACCGACCGCTATGTGGCAGAAGATGCGGCCGAGCTCGTCGAAGTCGAGTACGAACAGCTCCCGGCCATTGCGAATATCGATCAGGCACTCGAGCCAGGTGCACCCCTCGTTCACGAAACGATGGACTCCAACGTCGCCATCCACCGCAAGATGTCATACGGCGACCCGGAGGGAGCGTTCGAGCGAGCCGACCTTGTGGTCACCGAGGAATTCGCCTGGGAACGCTACAGCTCCACGCCGATAGAGACCTTCGGTGTGGTCGCTTCATATGAGCCCATCAGTGGTGTCCTGACCCTCACCACGAACTTCATGGGGCCGATGACACTCCTCACTCTCGTTTCGCGGGCGTTGAGGATCGACGAATCGAAGCTCCGACTCGTGGTGCCGGACGACATCGGCGGAAGCTTCGGAATCAAGTGCGCCATCTTCCCCTACATGGTCCTGGTCGGGCTGCTCGCCATGAAGACAGGACGCACCATCAAATGGATCGAAGACCGCCGCGAGCATCTGATCGGAAGCTCGCACCAGCCGGACAGGAAGAGCGTGCGACATCTCGCCCTCACCAAAGAAGGCGAGATCCTCGGCATGAAGGTGGAGATCATCGACAACCTGGGCGCCTATGTACG
>JBAVPF010000519.1:0-2053 GCA_049692815.1 Acidimicrobiia bacterium | reverse complement strand
GTTCCACACCTTCTCGTTGGCGGGAGTCGACCCGGTGATCATGCTCACCGGCCCGATCCCGGCCACCAGCAAGGCGCTCGACCGAGCCGGGTTGACGATCGACGACATCGACTTGTTCGAGGTGAATGAGGCCTTTGCCGCCGTCACCGTCGCCTGGCGGATGGAGCACGGCGGGACCGACCCGATGGCCTTGTGGGAGCGGACCAACGTCAACGGAGGTGCCGTTGCCCTTGGCCACCCGCTGGGAGCCTCCGGGGCGCGTCTCATGACCACTCTGGTGTGGGAGCTCGATCGCACCGGGGGCCGCTACGGCCTACAGACCATGTGCGAGGGTGGCGGCATGGCCAACGGGACGATCATCGAGCGGCTCTGAGCCCGCCCCGTGACCGGGAACACCGCAGTCGATGTCCTGATCGCCCTGGCGATCGGATACGTGATATGGAGAGTGTCGGTCGGCGTGATCAGACTGCTCTCCACCCCGCCGCCCGCCCTCGACCCCGCCGACGTGGTCGCGGTCGATCAGGACTACCACTGCTCGGTGTGTGGTGCCGAGCTCACCATGAAGGCGGTCAATCTCCAAGAGGACAAGCCCCCGAAGCACTGTCGTGAGGAGATGATCCCGGTTTGGAGACCCACATGAAGATCGCAGCCGCCCAAACCGCCCCGGCGTGGGGTGACCCCGAATCGACCAAGAAGGTGGTCATCGACTGGATCGGCAGGGCCGCCGACGAGGACGTCGACCTTCTAGCGTTCGGGGAGACGTTCATGTCGGGATACCCGTACTGGATCTCACGTACCGACGGTGCCCGCTGGGACGCACCGGATCAGAAGGAGGCATACGCCTTCTATCTGGCGTCGGCCGTGTCGATCGACGGGCCGGAGTTGTCCGAGGTGGTGCAGGCGGTGCGCGACCTGGGCGTCTTCACCTATCTCGGCATCACCGAGCGGTCCGACAGTGGCGGCACCGTGTATGCGACCTACGTCGCCATCGACCCGGGGAAGGGGATCCTCAGCGCCCACCGAAAGCTCATGCCCACCTACGACGAGAGGATGGTCTGGGGCATCGGTGACGGCAATGGCCTCAGGGTCCATCAGGTCGGTGACTTCAAGGTCTCCGGCCTCAACTGTTGGGAGAACTGGGTGCCCACGATTCGTCACGCCATGTACGCCCAAGGGACGCAGCTACATGTGGCCGGATGGCCCGGGGCGGTCGGCCTCACCCGTGACATCACCCGCTTCATCGCCAAAGAGGGCCGGTGCTATGTGCTCTCGGCAGGCGCAATCCTCGGACCGGGCTCGATACCGGAAGCGTTCCCCGCACGGGAGGCCTCCCTCGACGGCGAGGAGAAGATGTTCTTCGACGGCGGGTCGGCGATCGCCGGGCCGGATGGGCGCTGGATCGTGGAGCCCGTGCGTGGTGAGGAGCGCCTCGTCACGGCCGAGATCGAGTTGGGCCAGGTCCTGGGGGAGAGGCAGAACTTCGACCCCGCCGGGCACTACTTCCGGGGTGACGTGATCGAGGTCAAGGTCGATCGCACCAGACTCACGCCTGCGATCTTCGAGGATTAACTACACCCGTGTAGTTATCCAAAGAGTTCTCCACAGCCTGTTGAGAATCACATACGTGTAATCAGCCGGTCTCCACGGCAGCCACCCCGGACTGGCTACTACGCTCGCCGCCGGATGCCTGAGTCCAAGAAACGCAAACCGAAGAACCGCCCGCCATCCGCCAAGGTCATGGAGGCGGCGGCCAGGGCGAAGGATCCCTCACCGACCTGGTACGTGGCGATCATGGCCGGTCTCATGGTCGTCGGTGTCCTCCTCGTGCTGGTGAGGTTCATCTTCAACCTCGACCAGTCCCTGCTCCTCATCGGTCTGGGGGCTATCGCCGCCGGCTTTCTGATGACGACCAATTACCGCTAGGCGCGTCGCGCCTGGCGGGATACTGGGTACTGAGGAGTATCAGGGGGACGGGGCCACCGTCGTAGTTGGGGGCGGAATGGTCGTGGTGGTCGGTGGGGGGATGAACTCACCGAGGGTCACCGTGATCGTG
>JBAVPF010000518.1:0-3109 GCA_049692815.1 Acidimicrobiia bacterium | reverse complement strand
TGATCAGGAGGCGTTTCGCTCGGCGGCGCGTCTGGTGGTCGATCTCGCCGAGGGGTTCGAGGTGGCGGGCGAGGCCGAGACCGGCGAGGAAGGCGTTCAGATGGCCATCGAGGTACGCCCCGACCTGGTCTTGATGGACATGAACCTCCCCGGTATCGACGGGCCGGAGGCCACCCAACAGATAATGGCGGCACTCCCCAGCACACGAGTGATCGGTCTGTCGACGTACGAGGAATTCAAGGACAGGGCGATTGACGCCGGGGCTGTCGCCTTCATATCGAAATCAGATTTCGAGCCGGCCCTGCTCAGCGTGGTCTGGGAAGGCTCCTAGACCGGGATCATCTCAACAGGGATCCCACCCTTCACCGTTGTCCCCCGCCCTGGGCCCGAGAGAATCTCCAGTGACCCACCCACAGAGTCGATGCGGTCTCTCAGATTCGAGAGGCCCGATCCCGCCTTGGCCGCGGCAACATCGAAGCCGGGGCCGGTGTCCGAGACCGAGAATCTGAGCTCGCCATCCGACTCGGCCAGGTCGACATTTATCGGCCCTCTGGCATGCTTCACCGCATTGGTCACTGCCTCAGAGACCTCGAAGTACACGGTCGCCTCCACATCCCGTTCATATCGCCCGATCCCATTGACGTTCACCACGACGTCCGAGGCGGCGCCGGCGGCGAGAGCCGATATGGCGGGGCCGAGGCCATCACTCTCCAGCACCGGCGGGTAGATGCCCTTGGCCAGCGCCCTGACTTCTTCGAGGGCCGCCTGGGCCTCGTCGGCCAACCCGCCCAGGAGTTGCTCGAGATCGGTCGCCCCCTGTCTCGCGGCCATGGTCTTGGCCAACCCGATCTTGACCTTGAGCCCGACGATGGACTGTTGTGCGCCGTCGTGGAGGTCGCGCTCGAGCCGCCGTCGTTCCCTGTCCTGGGCGTCGACCAGACGTGCTCGGGACCTGGCAAGCTGCTCGGCCTTGTCGGCCAGCGAGTCATTCAGACGCTGATAGCCGAGCACCGCACCCGCCGATCCGGCCAGATCGGTCACGAGAGAGCGCTCGGCCGTGGAAAGACCCGTGCCACGAGGCTTGACCACCTCGAAGGCCCCCACCACGACATCGTCGTGGGTGACCCGGAACACACTCCCTGAATCGAGATCGATCGAATGACCTGGAGGGACATCCTCCGGCCACGACGCCGCCACGGTCATCGAACCGCCGGAGGCCAGCCATATCGTGGCTCTCTCCGCCCCGGTGCCGTCGCCCAGACGGGCGGCCATGCGACTCAACAGGCCCTCGGCCTCTTCTCCCTGTGAGAGACGAGCGGTGAGGTCGGATAGGACCTCGTAGGGCGTGGCCCTGCGCCCGTACACGAGGCGATTCGCCCAGCGCTGAGCTCTGAGGCGCACCGGCTCGAAAGCCACTGCAACGACGGCCGTGGCAACGATCGGCAACACCAACCCGTCGGATTCGCTGCCTATCAGCTTCCCGAGCAGGACGACGACGACGGCGTAGACGGCGGTTATGAAGCCGGCGAGGAGTGCGAGCACCAACGTCCGGCTGATGACGATGTCGATGTCATAGAGCCTGTATTGGAGAACGGACATGCCGATGGCTGCAGGAATGGCGATGAACCCGATGACGAGGAGTAACTGCTGCCACGGCTCATCGGCGCTGGCCGAGCCCGAAACAGCGACCATCAGGACGAAAGTGGTCATGAGCAGGCCGCCTGCATAGGCCAGCCACTTGATCTGAAGACGGCTGACGCCTGTCGAGCGTCGGTAGCGAAGGAGCAACGATGCACCGGAGAGCAGGAAGACGAGGGCCATCAGCGGGTAGAACATCGACGAGAGCACATCACCAACGGGGCGGGTGATCTCGTAGAGAGGGCTCAACGCGACCGCCTGCCCGGTATCCCCACCCCACCCGGAGTTCAGCAACGAGGCGCTGGCGCCGATGACACCGGTGAGAGCCCACAGCCATTCGACGAGACGCCACCGCGGGCCGCTGAGACGATCGTCCGGGAACCTGAGTAGCAATGCCGGGATGAAGAGAACACAGACCGTCGCCACGGCGTTGCCGGTGGAATCCAGCCAGCCGGCAACGGTTGGATCCTGGGCGGTTCCGGCCAGGGCGACCAAGAGGAGGCCCACGCCGGAGAGACCCACGCCCAGCATGTACCAGCCGATCCGTTGCGAGCCGAGACGCCATGTCAGGACCCCGCCCATCATCACGTACGCGACGCACATCACTCCATAGGGGACGAACGAGCCGGAGAAGTCGAGCACTGCGGTGGCCAGCAGGGCGGCAAAGCCGATGAAGGTCGTGATGGCGGCTAGGGCGCGTGTGGTCATGACATCATCAACGCACCGATGGGCAGACGCCCACGGATCTCGGTGCCGCGTCCCGGCGCCGTGCCCATTTCGAGCACACCGCCCAAGGCATCGAGCCTGTCCGACATGTTGATGAGACCGCTCCCGTCCGCTTCTCCCTGCTCGAACCCGATCCCATCGTCTCTCACCACGAATCCCAGCTCGTCGTTCTCCCCGGTGATGACGACTTGCACCGAACGCGCCTTCGAGTGCTTCATGGCATTCTGGAGGGCCTCCAGGACACAGAAGTAGACCGCAGCCTCCTGGTCTCTCGAGAAGCGACCCAGCCCGGCGGCCTGCACCGTCACCGGGATCTGCATCTTCCTGGCCTGGGCGCTGACTGCGGCCCCGAGACCCTCCGCCTCCAGCAAGGGCGGGTAGATCCCACGAGCGAAGTCTCGAACCGTCTCGATGGTGTGGTCGGTCTCGTCTCGTATCCCGTCGATGAGAGCCTTGATCTCGGGGAGGCCCGCCTTGCCGGCCATGGAAGAACCGATTCCCAGCTTGATCTTGAGCGCCACCAAGCGCTGCTGCGCCCCATCATGTAAATCGCGTTCCAGCTTGCGTCTGGTCTCGTCCTGAACGCTGACGATGCGCCGCCGGGACGCTGCCAGCTCGCCGACCCGTGCCCGAAGGTCTTCCGTGAGAAGGAGATTGCGCAGGGCGAGCCCCAGGCCGGCGGCGACCTGCTCGAGAAGACGTTGATCGGGCTCCGGGAACGGCTGGCCGGGTGAGACACCGAGCG
>JBAVPF010000517.1:0-13023 GCA_049692815.1 Acidimicrobiia bacterium | reverse complement strand
CCTGGGTGGCGGTCTCGGGGTCTGGCGCCGTCGGCAGCCCCACCAGCTCATCGCTCAGCCGCTGCGCGGCAGAACCGGCCAGATTGGACGTTGGAGGAGGCCCCACCTCCCAGATCTCCATCCCGGCTTCGGCCCGGCCGAGACGGGGCGGGTCGGCAGGCATGGGATCGGCCAGGCCCAGCAGGCCGACTACCGGGGTTGGGTGGATGTCTACGTCGTCTGTCTCGTTGTAGAACGACACGTTTCCCCCGACCACCGGGATGCCGAGAGCCTCGCAGGCCGTGGACAGCCCCTCCACCGACTCCTTGAACTGCCACATCACCTCGGGCTTCTCCGGGTTCCCGAAGTTGAGGTTGTCGACGACGGCGAGGGGGCGGGCGCCTATGACGGCGACGTTGAGGGCGGCCTCGTACACGAGACGGGCCGATCCGATGCGGGGGTCCAGATAGCAGAGCCTCCCGTTGCCGTCGGTGGAGACCGCCAGTCCTTTCCGGGTCCCCTGGACACGTATGAGACTTGCGTCCGAGCCGGGCCCCACCACCGTGTTGAGGAAGAGCATGTGGTCGTATTGGGTGTGCACCCAGGCCGACGAGGCGACCGCCGGGTCGGCGAGAAGCGCGACCAGCGTGTCGGTGACGGGGAGATCAGAATCGTGGCACGCCCTGGCCTGGATCTCGTCGAGCCATGCAGGACGGGCCGCGGGTCGGTCGTAGATCGGGGCGTCGTCGGCCAGCGACGCCGCCGGCACCTCGGCGACCAGCTCGTCATCGTGACGAATCCTGAGCCGGTCACCTTCGGCGACCCTCCCCACCACCGAGGCGTCGATCTCCCACTTCTCTGCGACGGCGAGAACCTCGTCGACCCGAGCGGGCGCTACGAACGCCATCATCCGCTCCTGAGACTCCGACATGAGCAACTCGGCCGCGGTCATCCCGGTCTCGCGGGTGTGGACCGACCCGAGGTCGACGTTCATGCCCACTCCTGCCCTTCCTGCCGGCTCGGAGACGGCACACGACAGGCCGGCCGCGCCGAGGTCCTGCACACCGACGACGAGACCCCTGTCGTACATCTCGAGGCAGGCCTCGATCAGCTTCTTCTCTTCGAAGGGGTCACCCACCTGAACAGAGGGCCGCAGCTCCGCCGACTGGTCGTCGAACGATGCGGAAGCCAGGACACTGGCCCCCCCTATGCCGTCTCTTCCCGTGGCCTTCCCGAGGAGGACGGCCACCGAGCCGGGGGCCCCCGCCGTCCCCAGGACCAGCTGGTCGCGGCGGAGGATGCCCAGGCACATGACGTTGACCAGGGGGTTGCCGGTGTAGCAGTCGTCGAACTCGACCTCACCACCCACAGTCGGGACACCGACGGCGTTCCCGTATCCGGCTATCCCCGAGACCACGCCCTTGAACAGATAGCGGTTCTTGGGCTCCGTGAGAGGGCCAAATCTGATCTGATCCCACAGCGCTATCGGGCGTGCCCCCATCGTGAACACATCTCGCAGAATCCCACCCACACCGGTGGCGGCACCCTGGTAGGGCTCCACGAAAGAAGGGTGGTTGTGGCTCTCGATGCGGAGGGCGGCGAGCCAGCCATCGCCGATGTCCACGACGCCTGCGTTCTCGCCGGGGCCCACCACGACCCATGGCGCTTCGGTGGGAAAGCGCCCCAGATGCGCCCGCGACGACTTGTAGGAGCAGTGCTCGGACCACATGACCGAGTACATGGCCAACTCTGCGTCCCGCGGCTCGCGACCGAGTATCCCCACCACGGAGTCGTACTCGGTGTCGGTCATTCCCAGACGTCGATGGAGTGGTTCGGAGAGGGTGGTCATACCGCGACGAGTGAATGGAGAAAGCTCTCCATCAGCACGAGGCCGTCGGTCGAGCCGAGCAACGAGTCCGACGCCCGCTCCGGGTGGGGCATGACCCCCACGACGTTCCCCGCGCCGTTGGCCACGGCCGCGGCTCGATTCTGGGACCCGTTGGGGTCGTCGACGTATCGCATCACGACCCGTCCCTCACTGCTCGGGTCGACCCAGTTTCCTTCGTAGGAGTTCAGCGGTATGCGCAGGACCTGGCCGGGTTGCGCAGAGCGGGTGAGGATCGTCCCTGTGTCGATCACCTCGACTCCGACGTAGTCACAGATGAAGGAGAGATCTCGGTTGGCGATGTGGGCTCCGGGCAGGAGGCCCGACTCACAGAGCACCTGCCAGCCGTTGCAGATGCCCAGAACAGGGGCTCCCGAGCCGGCCATGCGCTCGATCTCACCCATGACCGGCGAGAAGCGGGCTATGGCGCCCGTCCTCAGGGCGTCGCCATGGGCGAACCCACCTGGCAGGATCACGCCGTCGAAGTCCGACAGGTCGGTCTCCCGGTGCCACACGAGGTCGGCGTCACCCCCCAGCGAGCGGATCACGTGGACCACGTCGTGCTCGCAGTTGACACCGGGGAAGACGACCACGGCCGTTCTCACTGGGACACCTCCACGGCGAATTCCTCCAGCACCGGGTTGGCGAGGAGTTGGCGACACATCTCCTCGACCCTGGCCTTCACCTCGTTGGCATCCTCTCCGTCGACATCCAGGTGGATCACCCGGTCCATCCGCACCGCCTTGGCCTCGGTGAATCCGAGATCGTGCAGAGCCCGCTTGACCGTCGTCCCCTCCGGGTCCGCGATCTCGGGTCGCCGGTCGATGGTGACGGTGACCTTCATGTGACACCCCGGTAGTCGTCGAAAGACTCACCCGTGATGCGCTCGTATGCCTCGATGTAACGCGCTCTGGTCCCTTCCACGACCTCGTCGGGGAGGTTGGGTGCCGGTGGGGTCTTGTCCCAGGGCTGGCGTTCCAGCCACTCCCGCACGTATTGCTTGTCAAAAGAGGGGATCTCACCACCCGGCTCGTATTCGTCGGCCGGCCAGTAGCGGGATGAGTCAGGTGTCAGCACCTCGTCGACGAGGAGAAGCTCGCCGTCGGCGTGACCGAACTCGAACTTGGTGTCGGCGAGGATCACCCCCTTCTTCGCGGCGTAGGCATTGGCTCTCGTATAGATATCGATGGAGCGCCGTCTCAGCTCCTCATAGAGGGCGTCACCCAGGATCTCACGCGTCCTCGCCTCCGTGATGTTCTCGTCGTGGCCGGTGACCGCCTTGGTGGCAGGGGTGAAGATGGGCTCATCCAGTTTGTCTGCCATGCGCAGACCCGGTGGAAGATGCTCTGTCGTCGGGCCACCCCCGTCGCGGTACTCCCTCCACGACGAACCGTACAGATAGCCGCGCACGACGCATTCGACCGGGACGACTTCGGCACGTCGCACGACCATCGCCCGCCCCGCCAGCTCCGACCGCTCCTCCGAGGTCAGCCCCTCGACCGAGTCGAGGTCCGTCGTGACCAGATGGTTCGGGGTGTCGAGGAGGTCGAAGAAGTGGAGGCTGACCCCAGTGAGCACACGTCCCTTGTCCGGGATCGTCTGGTTGAGGATTACGTCGTAGGCGGAAATGCGATCCGTGGCCACGAAGAGAAGGTGGTCAGCGTCGATCTCGTATATCTCCCTGACCTTTCCTGAAGCGAGATGTGGGAGTGAGGGCACGCCGCGGGAGCGTAGCGGCATGTGAGCCAGGTCCCGGATCTAGCCTCCTTGAGCATGGTCTTCGACGTGGAGAGAGTGTCCGCCCTGTACGCGGAGGATGTGTTCGCGAGAGGTCTCGGGATCGAGTTGGTATCGGTCGATGGCGAAGAGTTGGTCGTCGCCCTGGATCTGACCGAGAGGCACGCCAACTTCCTGGGGTCGACCCACGGCGGAGTGGTGTTCTCGCTCGCCGACTGCGCACTGTCCCTGGCCTCCAACTCGGCAGGGACCGCCGTCGCCATCGACACCCATCTCGTGTACACCTCGCCGAGCGGTCCCGGTGACCGTCTGGTGGCCCGGATATCCGAATCGACGAGAGGCCGGAGCCTGGGGACATACCGGGCAGAGGTGTCGCGGGCGGACGGGCGCCTCGTCGCGCTCTTCACCGGCACGGTCTACATCAACCAGGGCTAGAGGCCTCGCCGCGGTAGATTCCCCGGAGCTTTGGCTCTCGTCAGGTACGTCGTCTTTCATCCGTGGCGGGCTGCGACGATCCTGGTGGTGGGGACCTTCTTGGGTCTCGCTGCGTTCTACGCCTATCAGGTGAGCACCGCACTCGTCGCGGTCGCCGTCGAGGATTTCGATCCCGACGTGGCCCGTCTCGCCATCGAGAGCGCGGGCCCGGGGAGCCTGGGAACACCGCCCTCGACCCTCCTCGACTTCTACGGCGAGCCTTCCTACGACCTGGATGCCGAGCTGGCCAGGATCAACGAGCACATGGCGGCCAACCCCGAGGCGAGTGGGTTCAACGCCGGTGCATTCAGTGAGCCGATCGACGATGGCCTCTTCGAGGCCTACATGCTGGTGGGGACGGATGCGTCCGGGTTCCTGGCGGACACCATCATTCTCGCCCTCCAGCCGGCGAACGGGTCGGCTCCGATCATGGTGAGCCTCCCCCGGGACCTCTACGTCTGGAACATCTGCAACCAGAAGTTCTCCAGGCTGAATTCGGGTCTCGGCGGTTGTACCGGTGTCGCCTCAGGGTCCGAGCTGTTGGCGATCATGGTGGAGGACTACACCGGGATCGCGATAGACCACCTGGCACGTATCAACTTCAGTGGCTTCGCCCGGCTTGTCAACGTGATGGGCGGGATCACGGTCTGCGTCGACCATCCCACCCGCGATCAGAAGTCCCACCTCCTGATAGAGAGCACGGGGTGCCATCGGGTCGATGGGGAGACGGCCCTGGCCTGGGTGCGCTCCCGGCATCCCGAAGAGATGGTCGGAGGTGAGTGGAAGCCGGTTGGGGGCTCCGACTTCACCCGCCAGCGCCGACAACAGGACGTTCTCTTCCAGTTGGCCGGCCGGGCTGCCGGGTTCTCCTCACCGACTTCGCTGGCCAGCAAGCTCGCCGCGGTTGCCTCGTCGGTGCGCGTCGACTCCTCCTGGTCCTTCTCCGACGCCGTCGGCGCCGCCTGGCGCTACCGGGGTATCTCGAAAGATCAGGTCAAGCGGTTCTCGGTCTCGGTGACCGACTACCGCACCTCCTATGGGGCACAGGTGCTCCTGTCGGCCACCTCGTTCAAGGATCAGCTCTCCGCTGCCTACGAGTTCGACTGACCTCGTGCGTGTGCACGACGCGTGCTGTGAGCCCCACCCGTGCACACGCTCAGGTGCGCAGGGACTCGAGACGCTCGAACACCGGGGCGGTGGTCTCCACGATGCGTTGCAGGGAGAAACACTCCTCGAGCCGAGGGCGATCCAGCGGTACCTCCGGGTCGGCGGCGAGGAGATCGCGCAGGTGGCCTTTGTCGTCCCAGGCCTCCATGGCGTTTCGCTGGACTATTCGATAGGCCTCGTCCCGGGTCAGCCCGGTCTCGACCAGCTCCAGCAAGACTGATTGGCTGAACACCAGGCCGTTGGTTGCTTCGAGATTCGACGCCATGCGATCGGCGTCCACAACCAGGTTCTCGACGAGGTCGCGAAACTTGACCAGCATGTAGTGGAGGGCGATCGAGGCGTCGGGGAGGACCACGCGCTCTGCCGAGGAGTGGGAGATGTCGCGCTCGTGCCAGAGCGCAACGTTCTCCAACCCCACCTGGGCGTATCCGCGTAAGAGGCGGGCCATTCCGGTCATCCGCTCGGAGAGGATCGGGTTCCGTTTGTGTGGCATCGACGACGAGCCCTTCTGCCCGGGGCGGAAGCCCTCCCGTGTCTCCCCCACCTCTGAACGCTGGAGATGGCGAACCTCGGTCGCCATCCGCTCGATCGAGGCCCCGATGAGGGCAATCGTGGAGAGATACTGGGCATGACGGTCGCGAGCGGTCACCTGTGTCGAAGCCGGCTCGATGCCGAGACCGAGCGTGTGGCAAACCTCCGCCTCTACCGTCGACGGCACGTGGGCATAGGTGCCCACGGCCCCTGAGATCTTGCCCACGGAGACGACATCTCGGGCCGCGGTGAGACGCTCCTCGTCCCGGGCCAGCTCGAAGGCCCAGCCGGCCAGCTTCAACCCGAAGACGGTTGGCTCGGCCCAGATCCCATGGGTGCGGCCGATCATGAAGGTGTCCCGATGCTCGAATGCCCTATCCACGACAGCGGCTCTCAGATCGGCGAGGGCCGCGGAGAGCAGGTCGGATGCGTCGCGGAGGAGGAGTCCGCCAGCGGTGTCGAGGACGTCGGAGGAGGTCAGGCCGTAGTGGACCCAACTGGCGGCCTCTTCACCCGCCGACCGACCCAGCAGGTCGACGAATGCGGCGAGATCGTGGTTGGTGACCCTCTCACGCTCGACGACCTGCTCCGGGGTGGGGCATCCCGCCGACTGGGTCGCGGCGGCCACTCCGGCGGGAACCTTTCCTAGGCTCTCGAAAGCGGCCAGTGCCGCGACTTCTACCCGTTTCCAGGCCTCGAGCTTGTTCTGCTCCGACCAGATGGCTCCCATCTCGGGGAGGGTGTAGCGCTCGATCACGGCGCTGATGATGCCACGCCTATAGGGTGACGGGCCCATGCGGAAGATGAGAAACGATCAGGCGCGTCGCTATGCGCTTGCCGCACAGGGGTTCACAGACGGTCGTGCCCCCGGTCGCACGGACGTCCGTCATTTCCGCAAGGTCGTCGACCGGGTAGGCCTGATCCAGCTCGATTCCGTGAATGTGTTCAGCCGGGCCCACTACATGCCCTTCTTCTCACGCATAGGCCCCTACGACCTCGATGCGCTCGACGATTGGCTTTGGAGCTCAGGGGAGATGTTCGAGTACTGGGGTCACGAAGCCTCCCTCATTCCGTCCCACAGGCATCGTCTCTTCCGCTGGCGCATGTCTCAGGCCTTGAAGTGGAAGCGGTTCATCGCACTCGAGGAGGAGCATCCCGAATACTTGGAAGAAGTCTTCCGCCAGGTAGTCGAGCGGGGGCCCTTGCGGACCAGGGACCTGGAGGCGCCAGGCGAGCGGGACGCCACCCAGATGTGGGGCTGGTCGAACGGAAAAGTGGCGCTCGAGGCCTTGTTCCTCAAAGGCCTGGTCACTGCGGCCGATCGCCCCAACTTCATCCGCATGTACGACCTCCCGGAGCGTGTGATCCCGAAACCGCACCTGAACAGCGAGACACCACGCCACGACGAGGCGCTGGCCGAGTTGTTGATGCTCTCGGCGGAGGCGATGGGTGTCGCCACCGCGGATGACCTGGCCGACTACTACCGGATCAGGATGCCGGCGGCCCGCCCGGTGTTGCGCCGGCTCGTCGAGGCTGGCGACCTGGTCGAGGTGGAAGTGGAGGGTTGGGATCGGCCCGGGTACCTGCATCCCGACGCCAAGCTCCCCAGGTCGGCGCGGGGAACCGCCCTGCTCTCACCCTTCGACAACCTGATCTGGTACAGGCCGAGGGTGGAGCGTCTCTGGGACTTCCACTACCGGATCGAGATCTACGTGCCCGAGCAGGACCGGGTCCACGGCTATTACGTCCTGCCCTTCCTGTGGAACGGGGATCTGGTGGCCCGGGTCGACCTCAAGACGGATCGTCGCGACAACGCCCTCCAGGTCAGAGGTACCTTCGCCGAGCCCGAGGTCGACAAGCGGGCGGTGGGTCGGGCACTACGCAGGGAGCTGGAGCTGGTGGCCTCCTGGCTCGGTCTCGACGACGTGGTCGTGGCTCGCAATGGCGATCTCCACGACTCTCTCTGAGGGTCTTTCACCGTTCCGACACAGAACGAGATAGAGAGGCGTCCCGGGCCTGGATCGGGGATCAGGTGAAGGCGCTGATGCCGGTGATGGCCTCACCCATGACCAGCGTGTGTATCTCGTTGGTGCCCTCGTAGGTGAACACCGTCTCCAGGTTGGCCATGTGACGGAACACGGGATACTCCAAAGTGATTCCGTTGCCGCCGAGGATCGACCTGGCCGTCCGAGCCACCTCGAGGGCGTTGCGCACGTTGTCGAACTTCCCGAATGAGATCTGCTCCGGCGTGATCCTGCCCTCGTCCTTGAGACGACCCAAGTGGAGAGCGATCAGCGTCCCTCTCTGTACGGCCACCATCATCTCCACCAGCTTCTTCTGCGTCATCTGGAAGGAGGCGATCGGCCGGTCGAACTGCACCCTCTCCTTGGCGTACTCGAGAGCCGTCTCGTAACAGTCACGCGCCGATCCCATCGCCCCCCAGGCGATGCCGAAGCGGGCCTCGTTGAGACAGGAGAGCGGGCCGCGCATCGACGCCACGCCGGGCAGAACGAACTCGTCTGGGACCCTCACGTCGTCGAAGGCCAGCTCAGAGGTGACCGAGGCGCGTAGAGACGCCTTCTTCTTGATGTCGTGGGCGGAGAATCCCGGCGTTTCCGTGGGAATGATGAACCCGCGCACCCCCTCCTCGGTCCGGGCCCAAACCACGGCTATGTCGGCGATCGAGCCGTTGGTGATCCACATCTTGGAGCCGTTGATGACCCAGTCGGATCCATCCCGCCGAGCGTGGGTCCGCATCGCCGCCGGGTCCGACCCGGAGTCGGGCTCGGTGAGGCCGAAACACCCGATGACTTCGCCCTTGGCCATCCGGGGCAGCCACTCCTGTTTCTGCTCCTCCGAGCCGAACTTCCAGATGGGGAACATGGCCAGTGATCCCTGCACCGACACGAAGGACCGGATCCCCGAGTCACCCGCCTCCAACTCCAGGCTGGCCAGCCCGTACGCGGTGGCAGAGGTCCCGGCGCAGCCGTACCCCTCGAGATGCATGCCCAGCATGCCCATCTCGCCGAAGGCCGAGGCCAGGTCCCGATGCGGGATCACGCCCCGGTCCCACCACTCGGCGACATTCGGCTTTATCTCCGTCTCCACGTACCGGCGCACCGTGTCGCGCAGCAGGCTCTCCTCTTCTGTGAGGAGCGACCCGAGGCCCAGGAAGTCGGTCGGATCGGGCTTGTCGAAAGAAACCTCGCTCATCAGGCCGGATGGTATTCGCTCATCCGGCCAGCGTCTTCTCTGCGAGCGCCTTCCTGTACCGGGCCAGCTTCGCGGTCAGGTCGTCGTCGCCGATGGCGAGGATCGCCACCGCCAGCAGCGCCGCATTGGACGCCCCATCGATAGCGACGGTCGCGACCGGGATGCCGGTGGGCATCTGCACGGTGGCCAGTAACGCGTCCATGCCGTCCAGGGAAGCGCTTATCGGGACTCCGATGACCGGCAACAGCGACTTGGCCGCCATGACCCCTGCGAGGTGTGCCGCTTTGCCGGCACCGGCGATGATCACCTCGAAGCCGTCTGCCGACGCGTTGGTGGCGAACTCGAGCGCCTGATCGGGCGTCTTGTGTGCCGACAGCACCCGTGTGACGTGCTCGATCCCGAACTCATCGAGCATCTTGCCGGCCTTCTCCATAACCGGGCGGTCGGAGCCCGATCCCATGACTATTGCGACTTTGTGGCTCATCGGCCCGACGGTAACCGGGGAGAAACCACCTCAAGGAGGGGTAGGGGCCTAGAGCCGATCTAGAGCGTGTCTCGACAGTGTTTGGAGGGTCGTCTCCGATGCTTGGGCTGCCGGCGGATGGACCGTCGGGAGCAGAGCAGAGGAGGAGACATGACCGTTCTCCAAAAACGAGCAGCAAGTGGCATCGAGACCAAGGGACTGCGGGTCTACGTGGTGGCAGGCATCGTCGCCGTTGCCGTCGGAGTTGGCTCGGCATGGGGGTACACCCAGGTCACCGAGAGCGCAATGGAGCCTTCGGTGGTTGACGTTCGAGCGGCGGCGATCGGCGAGCACCTCGAGGGTGTGTGGCAATCAGGTCTCGCCCAGAAGAAGGCCGTGGTTGCGGCTCACCTTCTCCAGGGTCGGGTCGAGGCGGGTCTGGCGCAGCAGGCCGCCATCATCTCCGCCAACGCCGCCAAGGAGGCGATGGAGATGCGTGGAGCCGCGATGGCAGATCACCTCGACGGTCTCATCGAGTCGGGTCTGGCCACGATGGCCGCAATCAAGGGCTGAGGACATGACGGGACCCCCGGGCAGTCACACGACAAGCTCGACGCCCGGGGGGTACATTCCGTGACCAGGACCATGGGCCGAGAATTGCAGTTCCAGCTGTTGGGACACCTCGGTGTCAGACGTGGGGCCGAGGACGTCGAGGTGGGATCACCCAAGCAAAAGGCAGTCCTCGCCGTTCTTCTCCTCCACGCCAACGAGATCGTCTCCACCGACCGCATCATCGACAGCGTCTGGGGGGCCTCGGCGCCGCGCACGGCCGATCACTCCGTGCAGATCTACGTCTCGGAGCTGCGCAAGTCACTCTCCAACGGAGCTTCCGGCGCCGACCTGATCGAGACACGCCCTCCGGGCTACGTGATCAACGTGCCCCCCGATTCGGTCGACTCTCTGCGCTTCGAGCGGCTGGTCCGGGAAGGCCTTGCTGCGGTCCGGTCAGGCAACTCGGCGCGCGGGCGTGCCCGGCTGGAGCAGGCGGTCAAGGCATGGACCGGGACACCGCTCTCCGATTTCGCATACGACGAGTTCGCCCAGGGCTACATCCGCTCGCTGGCCGAGTTGCATTCGGACGCTCTGGAGGCATTGGGGGAACTCGAGCTCGACTCACAGAATCTCGATCGGGCGCGAGATGTGGCGCGTCGAGCCATAGAGGCCGACCCTCTGCGCGAGGGCCCGCGACGGGTGATGATGCTGGTGCTCCACAAGACGGGGCGCCAAGCCGAATCCCTCCGCCACTATGCCGAGTATCAGAAGCTCCTCGCCGTCGAGCTCGGTATCGAGCCGTCCGAGGAGCTGCGTCAGTTGGAGGAGCAGATCCTGCTCCAGGATCCGGTGCTCGACCTTCGGCCTCGGCTTCAGGCCGAAGGCAACCCCTACCGGGGCCTCCGGGCCTTCTCCGAAGACGACGCCGACGTCTACTTCGGCCGGGAGAGCCTCGTTGCCGAAGTTCTGGGACGGTTGGAGGACGGCCCTGGCTTCGTGTCGATCGTGGGGCCGTCAGGCTCGGGCAAGTCCAGCGCGGCTCGAGCCGGCGTGACCCCTGCCCTCCGTGAAAGGGGCGACGCGGTGATCGTCTTCCAGCCGGGAGGGAGCCCTCTCTGGGAGTTGGCCGGTGCGTTGGACCGGGCAGGCGCCGGATCGCGTGCCGCTCTCATGCGTCGTTTCGAGACCGACCCAGGTGCTCTGGCGGAGGTTGTGACGAGACCGCTGGTCCTGGTGGTCGATCAGTTCGAGGAGTTGTTCACGCTGGCCGAGGCGGACATGGCCGTGAGGTTCTCCGAGCTCTTGGCGACAGGCATTCGCGACGACGGCACCCCGCTTCGGGTAGTGGCGACGTTGCGAGCCGACTACTACGACAAGCCCCTGAGTCTGCCGGCTCTGGCCGGTGTCTTTTCCGACTCGGTGGTCTCGGTGAAGCCGATGACCGCACAGGAGATCGAGCGGGCCGTGGTGGAGCCCGCGCACGCCGTCGGGATCACGGTCGAGCCCGCCCTGCTCGCACAGCTCATCTCCGACATGGGCGATGAGCCCGGTGCCCTGCCCCTTCTCCAATTCGCCCTCTTCGAGCTCTTTGAGAAGACCGAGGACAGTCTGACCCTGGAGCACTACCAACGGCTAGGCGGGATAAATGGAGCTTTGACCGGCGGTGCCGACGAGCTGTTGGGTCGTCTCGATGCGGATGGCCGTCAGCTCGCCGAACAGCTGATGATGCGGATGATCCAGAAAGGGCGCACGCTCAGCACGGCCCGTCCGGTCACGTTGCGTGACCTGATTGACCTCGGTGTCGATCACGTGAGCTTGCAGAGAGTCCTCGAGGCTTTCGGGTCGAGACGTCTCATCACCTTCGACCGCGACTCGTCGGGTGCTGCCGTCGTGGAGATGGCACACGAGTACCTCATCTCGGAGTGGCCCCAGATGGAGATGTGGCTGGAAGATCACTCCCGGGATTTCGACTTCTTGTTCGCGTTGCAGGCGGCCTCTGCGGAGTGGCTGGCGGCAGAGCGCTCCGACGACTACCTGCTGCGTGGTGAGCGTCTCGACCGGTACGAATCCTGGCGCACCGACACCTCCCTGATGCTGACCAGGACGGAGCGGGAATTCCTGGATGCGTCTCTTGACCTAAGAGCACGAGAGCAGGCAGCACGGCGGGATCAGGAACGGAAGGAAGCGTCGTTGGTTCGCCGGGCCCGACGACGTCTCTGGGCTTTTGCGATCGCCGTGGCCGCCCTGGCCGCCGTGGCCACACTCCTCGTGGTGGCCCTGGTGCCCGACCCTCCGGTGGGGATGGTTCTCTGGTCCGATACCGGCGGTGTCTTCGGGGAGCTGATCGTCTCCGGTATCGACAGTGGAGGCGAGGGCCATGACATGACCTACGCTTCGTACTCCGACAACTCGTTGGCACCACTGGCCGACGTGAGGTCTCATTTGGAGGAGGGGTCTCCCTTCTTCATGGGGAGTTACAACATCGCCTCGTCAGATGAATCCCAGTCACTTCCCGTCGACTTCCCGGACACGGACTTCGTCTGGATCGATTGTCAGGAGGACATCGCGACCGACCCCGGTGACGGGATCCGGTCCGGTGACGAGCTCCTCCCCAACGAGGCATGCATCTACTCCCGGCACATCGAGATGGGCTATCTCGGAGGTGTCGCCGCGGCCCTGCAAACCGAAACCCGTCATGTCGGGATCGTCATCGGGCTGGATGCGCCCTTCATGCACCCATTCCAGGTCGGTTTCGAACAGGGTGTGGCCAGCGTCGATCCGGAGATAGAGGTGAGCGCGGTCTATCTGAGTTGGACGTTCGACGGGTTCGCCAGCCCAACTCTCGGATATCTGGCCACCAGCGCGCTGATCGCCGACGGGGTCGACGTGATCTACGGCGCCGCCGGTGAGTCAGGATCCGGGATATTCCAGGCGATTGCCGATCTGAGCCCCGAGTCAGACGTCGCCCTGTGGGGGATCGGGGTCGACGTCGACCAGCATGAGGACTTCGAGAGCTGGAAAG
>JBAVPF010000516.1:0-4138 GCA_049692815.1 Acidimicrobiia bacterium | reverse complement strand
CGGACCACCAATTGTGTGACGTCCGGCCCGAATCGCACTATCTCGCGCACCAGACCCTGTTCCGCGCCACCCGAGCCGCTGAGCGAATTGATGACATGGAGGACTCTCATGTGGTCATGCGACCGATTCTGGCCGACGGAGGGTCAACGCCCCCCACTCAGGGACCTCTGTATCCCTTGATACGACGCCGCACGGCCTCCTCGAGACCGAGACCACGTCGCACACGTGCTCTGAAGAAGAGATCACCATCGGATTTCTGAACCGGGTACCGGTGTATCAGATGCGGGTCCAACCGAGCAGAAGGCCTCGGCTTGCCGCCGAGCACAGCAGTCTCGTACCGGTCTCGCACGAGGCCGTCCGCGCTCGCCGACCAGAAGCCGTATGGATAGGCGAAGTGCCTCGGTCTCACCCCGACCCTGTCCTCGATGATCCCGTCACTCTTGTCCAACTCCTCGGCGGCTTGCGATGCCGAGATCTCCCTCATATCGGGGTGGCTATGGGTGTGGGCGCCGACCGTGACGAGCCCGGTCCCGACCATCTCCGTGACCTCGTCCCAGGAGAGGGGATCGCCTGCGAAGGCGGCGCCACCGGATGCGGACCCGACGAGCCCGGTAGACAGGTACAGGACGAAAGGGACCTCCCTGGAGCGGAGCATGGGAAAGGCCGTTGTGTAGACGTCGCGATAGCCGTCATCGAAAGTGAGGACCACGACCTTCTCCGATCCCGGCTCCTCCCATCGAGAGACGGCAGTCTCTAGATCCGTCAACTCGCAGTTGTCCTGGAGCCAGGTGAGTTGGCTGGCGAAATGGGCCTCATCCACCTCCATCTGATGACCGTGATCGGTCCCCACCTGGTGATAGATCAGCAGTCGAGGGCCGGGCGGCCGGGACGTGACGAGATCTCCTATGGCGAAGACAGCCTTCGCCGCGACCCGGCTGATCGACATTGAGCTAGGCAGTGGCCATCAATGCCGTCATCTCCTTCTCGGAGAGGACGTTGAAGGGCAGCAGGCCATGCCTCTGGAACGTGGCGAGATTGGCTCTGGTGCCGTTCGACCAGTCGGGATTCCAGGCAACCGACCGGACACGCTTCGAGCTCGAGGACTTGTCTCCATAGAGCACGCTTCGGACGCTGTCCTCGAAGAGGCGCACATCCGCCACCAGGGTTTCGCACTCCGCCACAGTCTCGCTATCTGACTGGGCCGCGGCACTGCTGCGCCGACGCTCCAGCTCGTCGATCCTGGTGCTCACGATTTCGGTGAGCGCCGACTCCAGCCTCTCGGCGTTGAGACGCCGGGCAGGGACGAGAATGCTGACGGCTCGCTGTGGGCTGGCCAGATGCCAGACCTCAGGCTCGCCCCCGGTCCTCTCCAGATGGCGTCGAAAGAACTCACGCTCCAGCCAGTCGTCGACCGACTCGTCCGGGTTCGCCGCCGTCAGCAGCCCCTCGAATCGGGTGACCAGCTCCGATCCGGGCGCCGAGTCGAGCTCACGCTCTATCTCCTGAGTCAGCCAGGACCCGACGGTGCGATGCCCGCTCATCGGCGTCAGCGGGAGGAACCCATCCTCGGAGACATCGTGGATGAGATTCTCGATGATGTCGCCGTATCCATAGCGCGCAGTCACCATGTCCTCGCCCCGTGACACGACGTAGTCGGCGACAGCCTCGTAGGCGCGCTCCGTCGACGCCTGATTCATTGCCGCCAGGAGCATCCCGCCCAGTTCCTCCGACGGCTCACCGTGCCCTTCTTCGAAACCGAAGCTGCTGGCGAGCTCCCCGAGTGGAGAATGTTGCACCAGAGCGCTGCGCCGCTCGTCCGGGATCGCGTAGTTGCTCAAACGGGTCATCGGGGACACGCCAGGCCGGTCCGCGAATATCTCCTCCTGCTCTGGCGGCACCGAGCGCGGACCCACTTCCTTCGACCGTCGGAACAAGCCGGACAGACGTCTCCGCGTGCCCAGGAACACCGCACCCACGATGGAGGTCCGTAGACGCTCGGCGTCGTCGATGAGACCGTTGATCTCCGCCTCGGTCGTGCCGCCGGGTGACATGACGACCACCCCGTGGCGGAGCCGTTGCATCGCCACCTGTGAAGACGGCATGCCGAAGTCGTCGACGACGAAGATCGTCGTGTCGTACTTCCGCTCTGCGGCAGCGACGAGTGAGCGGAATTGACGTCCGGCAAGGGCATCCGCAGGCGACCCGGGAGGCGGGCCCGCCGGCATCACGGCCAGACCAGGTCGAATCACTTGTGCGTTGGCCACGGCGCGATCGATCCCGATGCCGAAGTCGGGCGACGTCGGTTGGGTCCGCAGCACGTCCGCGAGCGAAACGCCCTTGACCCGATACTCACCCAGCGACGACCGGCTCGAGAAGTTGGCGTCGACGAGGAGGACGGTGTCACCGGCACTCGCCATCGAGCCGGCGAGGTCGGCAGCCAGTGCGTGCACTTCCTCCGAGGGGATGTTGTGTCCCGCCAGGGCGATCGTCGACCCGGTCGAGTGGGCATAGGCCTGAACCGCCGACCTGAGCGCTTGAACCGCGATCTTTCTTGGTCCGAGATCGGTGGTGTCGTACCAAGCCTCGTTGCCGCGGACCTCGACCGGTCGAGCAGGTATATGGCCCAGGACGGGAACTTCTATGTCCTCCGGGAGCCACACTGTTCGTCTGGTTCTCGAGACCATCATCAGGCCCGCGGCAGCAACAATGGCACCGCCCGCCAATCCGATCAGTGCCATCAGAATCGGAGGAATCGGATCCGATTGGAAGTCGATGGCCAGAGTGGTTTCGGGGACGCCACGACCGGCCACGCCTTCTTTGAGCAGATAGAGACGTTGATACTCGGTATTGAGCAGCTCTCTACGAGCTTGGAGGGCAGACAGGCGCAACGCTTCCTCTGTGCTCAGCTCTGCGACTGGCTCGGGGCCAAGGGAGTCCCTCTCCGCTTGGAGACTCGCCAGAGATGCTTCCAGCCGGCTCCGCTCGGCGGCCAGGGCACTCCGCTGGTCAGCCGTCTGCGCCGCGGCTTCGTCGAGAACCATCGAAGACAATCGAGTATCGATGTCGGTGATCGTGGCGTCGAGCTGCTGCTGCTTCGCCAGGAGCGCCTCCTCTTCAGAGGTGAGTGAAGGTTGGAGTTGGGCTATCTCGGCATCCAGGGCCTTGGCCTTCTCCAGCGCCCGGGCGATCTGGTCGTCGACGGGCGTACCCGCCTCCGGGTCCACCCCAAGGTAACCCTGCCGAAGAGCTTCGGCCTCGGCTATCGCTTGATCCTCGTTGCTGGCTTGGCTGACGAAGAGCAGCTTCGAGTTGGCGAGGTCGACACTGATCTGTGACGTCGGGTCTTCGGCCAAAGCCTCCTCGGCCACGGACACCGCGAAATCGCGGGCAGAGGTGAGCTCTTGGGCGAGCGCCTGGGCGGTCTGACCCTCGGCGGGATCAAAGCGCAAGGCGGCCGTGGCCTGCCAGACGGTGGTCTTGCTAGGCGCCAAGGCCAAGAAGACCAGAGCGCCGATGAGACCGACCAGGGCACCGGTGAGCACCACGACCCACCGGTCACCGATGATCCTTGCGATGCGTTTCGGTTCCAATTCAGTTTCGCTCCATTGTCAGCTTGGTCAGGTCAGGCTGGCCGGCGGGCAGCCCCCAGACGAGTTCGTTCAAGCGGTCGATCACCAAGTCGTCGTCGCCCGCATTCGCCGCTTCTTCCATGTCTGCAACCGCATCAGCGACCACGGCACCCCCCGGGTCGTAGAGGGTCGCCTCGAAGATCTTGGGATTCGAAGTCACATCGACCGGCCCGTTGGCGAGCACCTCTTCCAGCTTCTCGCCGGGGCGCACCCCCGTGTACTCGATGGCGATGTCTACATCCGGGATGAGCCCGGCAAGCCGGATGAGACGACGGGCGAGGTCGTCGATGAACACCGGCTCTCCCATGTCGAGGAGAAAGATCTCGGATCCGTCGGCGAGCGACGCCGCCTGCAGCACGAGCTGCACCGCCTCGTTGACGGTCATGAAGTAGCGCCGCATCCTCGGATCGGTGACCGTGACCGGCCCACCGGCTCGGATCTGGGAGACGAAAGTGGGGATGACACTGCCACGGCTGCCGAGGACATTGCCGAAGCGGACGGCAGTGTAC
>JBAVPF010000515.1:0-2031 GCA_049692815.1 Acidimicrobiia bacterium | reverse complement strand
ACCCGATGCCGGTGCCGATGGTGCCGATGGCCAATGCCTTGCGTTCCGGTGGCACCACACTCGACGACACTGCCGGCGCCGGGATCCAGATTGCGGCACCGGCAACACCGGTCACCACCATCGCGGCCACGACCACGCCGAGGTTTGGGGCCCACCACATGCCGGCCAGACCGAGAGTGGAGATCCCGATTCCGATCCTGATGATGCGGTCGGGAGGGAGACGGGTGGAGAGCCAGGCCACTCCGAAGCTGGCCAGGAGGTAGGCGGCCAGGTTCAGCGTGCCCAGGGTCCCGGCGAGCGTGTAAGAGATGCCGAGGTCTGCCTGAACCGATGGGAGCACCAAGGCGTAGGTGAAGCGCCCGAAGGCCTGGGAGACCATCGTCGCCGATACGACGATCCCGACCACTCCCCACCGCGCACCTGCTCTCGTCTCGCTCACCGAGTCATTGTGGCGCGCGGTCGCCCGCCGGCGAGCGGTGCAGAGTCTGGCGACCGGGAGTTTCGACGCACTCCCTGGGTAGTGTCCCGACGATGCAGAGATCCTCACGGCCCACTGTTCTCGTGACCGGAGGAGGCGGGTTCCTCGGCGGAGCGATCGGAGTCGCAGTAGGCAACGCTGGAATGAGCACACATGTGACCTGGCGAACGAGCCCGCCACCGGGAGGGCTCCCTGCCCATCGCGTCGAGGTCGACGACATCGACCAGGTCAGGACGCTGATGGGCGAAGTCGATCCAGACATCGTCATCAACGCCATCGGCGGTCCGCACCGGCCTTCGACCACCGCCCAGCGGAGTGACGCCTGGCGGGACTCACCGGTTGCCACCTCGGTGCTGCTAGAGGCATGCCGGGACCGTGAGATCCGATTCATCCATCTGGCGTCTTCTCACGAATTCACACCGTCCGCGACACCTCACCACGAGACATCGCCCACCGACCCGGTGAGCCTTCGGGGCGTCACCTCGCTCGCGGCTACCGGCGCCGTCAGGCTTTGGGCCGCCGACACCGGTGCCCCTACCGTGATCTTGCGTCCCTTCTCGGTGTACGGCCCGGGCGAGCCGGGAGATCGCGTGATCCCGACGGTGCTTCGCGCCGCGTTGGACGGGACTCCCTTCAGGACCACGACTGCCCACTGCTACCGGGATTTCGTCTTCGTGGGCGACATTGCCACCGCAGTGGTGACGGCCTGTCTCGAGACGGTGACGGGCGAGTTCAATCTGGGCTCCGGAGTCGGCACGAGCGTCTCCCAGTTGGTGAGGGCCGCCGAGTTCGTCACTGCACGGACGATCACCGTGCTCCAGGGCGAGTTCGAGTCTCATCCCTGGGATCGCGATTACTGGGTGGCGGACCCAGCCCGCGCTGGTGCAGTCCTCGGATGGAAAGCAGAGACTGCGCTGATCGATGGGCTGCGGCGCAGCCTTCCATGACTCTCCCGGCAAGCCGATTGGAGCGACTCAGGTCGCTGGAGGGAAACCACTTCTGGTCGATTGGCCGGGACCGGTTGGTCGACACGCTCATCGACCGCTATCGAATGGCCGGGCCCTTCCTCGATGCCGGAGCCGGAACCGGCCACTATGCACGTCGACTGGGACCGGAGTGCTTGTGGTTCGACACCGGCCCGGTGGAGCCAGGGGGCGTTCGTGCCAGTGTCCTGGAAATGCCCTTTGCCTCAGAATCGATCGGGACACTCTTGATCCGCGACGTCCTGGAGCACGTGGACGACCAGGCTGCCCTCGTTGAGGCTCGTCGAGTCCTTCGTCGGGGAGGGCACCTGTTGGTCACTGTGCCGGGTTGGCCATCTCTCTGGGGTCCGAGAGATGAGTCGGCCGGTCATCTGCGCCGATACCGGCGCGCCGGGCTCAGGCGGGTAGTGGAGCAACAGGGATTCAGGGTCGAGGAGATGCGTGGATACCAGTTCATGCTTCTTCCTTTGATGATCTCGACGCGTCTCCTTGCCCGCATCACCGGGGAGGAAGGCGCTGAACGTGAGGAGAACGTCGGCCGGTTCAACGGCTTGCTCACCAGGGTCAACC
>JBAVPF010000514.1:0-4383 GCA_049692815.1 Acidimicrobiia bacterium | reverse complement strand
AGTTAGCCCCGTATACGGGGCTAACTACCGGAGGTTCGCACGAGACCCCCCGCCGTGGGGTGGTTACCAGGCGCCACCGCCGCCACCACCACCGCCACCACCGCCGCCACCGGAGAACCCGCCTCCGCCGCCCGAGCTGGAGGGTGGGGTGAAGGCACCGGAGAGGGACGACTCGAGACCGGCGAAGGCGTTTTGGGTGGGTCCTCCTCCGTAGCCGTAGGTGCCGTACCAGTAGATGTTCGACACCTGATCGAGCTCCTCCGGCGCCCGGATCCTGGCCGTCTCCAGCACCTGCTGCGCCACCCCGAGTGTGATCCCGTAGACGAGGAACTGGTCCCACAACGCCAGCGAGATGGGTGGGGCCTCCTCCAACCTGGAGAAATCCCGCAGATACCTGCGGAACGCCATCCACCGCTCCGCCTCCAGGGCACCCTCCTTGGTGCGGCGCGTATGGACCTTGCGAAAGCTGAGCACGATGAAGAGAACGACGGCGCCGGCGATCATCCCGGCGATCAGCAGGACCAGGAACGCCTCGCCACCCGGCCTGTTCTGCAGGTAGCCGGGCAACCAGAAGACGGCGGCGAACACGAGGAGCACGGCGCCGATGCGCACCAGCCAGGAGACGGCCCGACCCGAGTCGTCCAGGAGTCGACCCCGGCGGACCGCCCCCACCACCCGGTCGCGGAAGGTCTGGTAGGTCTTGGCGTTGGCGGCGCGATCGGCGACGATGGCCTCGTTCAGCTCGTGCATGGGGCGGGGCCCCTCCGCCAGGGCCCGCTTGAGCACGGTGAGCACCGACTGCTCGAAGTCACGCAAACCGGTGTCCTTGTCGGTCAGCCCCAGCACCAGATCGGTGATCTCCTCGTGACGCAGCCCGGCCCAGGTGGTGCGGGTCACCTGTGAAGGCTCCGCCGTGATGACACCACGTCTGATCAGGTCGAAGAGGGTTGCCGTGAACTGCTTCTCGGTCACCGCGCCCTGGCTGATCAGGGCGCCCACCTCGGCGGGCGTCAGTTCCGACGGCGGCTGCTGCTCGTACTCGCGGTCGTATCCGGTCTTCGGCTCCCTCCCGTAACGGAGATAGACGAGGCCTCCCACTCCCCCCACGAGCCCGACGAAGGCGAGCACGCCCCCGAGGGCCCCGTTTCGGGCCGCGGCTCTGGCGTCGTTGGCGTCCTGGGCGTACTGACCCTCCTCGCCGAGGATGAGGTCGAGCCCGTCGCCACCCCTGACCTGGGCGCCGTCGCTGCTGGAGAGGAGATCGGGCGGGAACACCACCCTCATCTCCACGAATTGGTGGGCGGGGACGGACCGGGCCACCAAATCGGGTGAGACGCCATCGGCCCCGAGCGAGGTCTCCCCGTCGATGCCGTAGGGGTGGCCGAAGACCCGGATGTCACCCTCGACCGCACCCGGGGGGAGGAGAACCCTTGCAGTGACCTGATCGGCGCGAACCGACCAGTCCTCTCCCCACACCTTGATCTGAAGATCTGCGACGTCGTCGTAGACGGTCACCAGCCCGGTCAGCCGGTAGACGAGCTTGAAAGTGCGGGTCTCGTCGCTTGCGCGGTAGTGCCACACCACACGGGCTAGATCGGGCTGTGGGTCGAGCCCGTAGGTCCCGGGTGGGGACACGCATCCGAGGAAAGCGCAGCCACCCGATTGATAGGAGCCCGACTCGTCACCGACAGAGACGAACTCGAAGGTCTCGCCGACCCGGAGCGGAATGTCCCGGTAGGCGCCGGAGAAAGGGCCGGAGAAGTCGTACGTGAGATACTCGGTGACCAGGACCGAGCCGTCGTCGGCGACCTCGACGGTCACGTCCGCCCCGGAGATGTGATACGACTTGGCCAGGGCGGGCAGCGCCGGCACCGCCACCAGGACGGTGACGACGAGCAGTCGCAGGACCCGCTTCACACTCAGAACTCGACGGCGGGGGCTTCTTCCGCCTCGTCGCCGGCGTCGAAGAACTCACGCGCGTCGAACCCGAACATGGAGGCGACCAGGTTGGTGGGCACCTGCTGCACCTTGTTGTTGAAGGTGAGCACGGTGTCGTTGTAGATCTGCCTGCTGACAGCGATCTTGTTCTCGGTGTCGCTCAGGTCTTCCTGGAGCTTGGTGAAGTTCTCCGAGGCGCGAAGCTGGGGATACGCCTCGGCAAGGGCGAAGAGTTGGCGGAGGGCGCCGGTGAGGAAGTTCTCGGCCTCGGCCTGCTGCGCCGGCCCCTGCGCCGACTGCGCCGCGTTCCTCGCCTCGATCACCCGCTCGAAGGTCTGCTGCTCATGGGCGGCGTAGCCCTTGACCGTCTCCACGAGATTGGGGATGAGGTCGTAGCGACGCTTGAGCTGCACCTCGACCTGCGACCAGGCGTTGTCCACGCGGTTGCGTGACCCGACCAGGCCGTTGTAGGCCGTGGCCAGCCAGAACAACAAGACGACGACTATCCCGATGAGAACCCAAACCCAGATCATGACCGCAGTCTATGGCCTCGGAACGCACCGGGTGGTCCTTGCGTGTGCATCGGTGGGGCCGTGAGCCCGTCTCGTGCACACGCTTTCTAGCGTTTGGTCATGCGTGTGCACAAGTGGGGTCGTGAGCCCGTCTCGTGCACACGCTTCCTAGCGTTTGGGGGGAGGAGGTAGCCCGTCGACCGCCGCCGCCCACTCCGGGGGAAGCACGACGCCCGATGGCCGGGACATGAGACGCAGGTAGAGGTCGGACACCGTTCCCTCCACCGAGCCCTTGGCCTCGCCTTCGCCAAACACCCAGGAAAGCCCCAGGTCGGCGGCATTCATTGCCAGACAGGGCAGATCGCCGAGACGGGGCAGCCACATGCCCGCGAACTCGTCCAGACCGGACCGGGCGACGAGATCGGTGAGACGGTCCTCCTCCCCGAACGCCTGGTAGGCATCCCACCGATGGACACCGGTCTCTATGACCATCCTGGTCTCCCAGGTCCCGACGTTCGCGTCAGGCAGGAAGCCCCAGCACGGCTGTTCCGGGTCGGCCTCGGTCAGGGCAGCCAGCATCGAATCCAGTGTCTCCTCATACCAGTCGAGAGGATCGACGCCGTCGGGAAGGGTCGGCGCCGAGATCCGCTCGGCGGGAAGCTCTGTGACCACCTTCACCGTGCGGGCGTGGATCGACGCGGTGTGGTTGACGAGATCCGACAGCGTCCATTCCGGGTATTGGGGCACTGTCCGCCCCGGGTCGCGACGGGCGGCGGTCAGGAGACGTCTCCCTTCGGACTCGAGCCCGGCGAGGTTCTCAGCCGAGAGCACGAGCCATCGCCTCCCCGATGTCCGACGGTGTCTCGGCGAGGACGATGCCAGCCGCGTTCATGGCCTCGATCTTGGCCTCTGCGGTCCCCTTGCCACCGCTGACGATGGCGCCGGCGTGACCCATGCGCTTTCCTGGAGGTGCGGTCGTGCCGGCTATGAAGCCGGCCACCGGCTTGGTCATATCGCTCTTGACGAACTCGGCTGCCTGCTCTTCGGCACTGCCCCCGATCTCCCCGATCATCACCACGCCCTCGGTCTCCTCGTCGTCCTGGAACGCCCGGAGACAGTCGAGGAAGTTGGTGCCGTTGACCGGGTCTCCCCCGATGCCCACGGCCGTGGTCTGACCCAGGCCGAGCAGGGTCAACTGGTGAACCGCTTCGTAGGTGAGGGTGCCCGACCGGGAGACCACACCGATGCGTCCCCGCTGATGGATGTAACCGGGCATGATCCCGATCTTGCACTCGCCAGGGGTTATCACACCCGGGCAGTTGGGGCCGACGAGCCTCGTGCCCGACCCCTGGATGTAACGCTTCACCTCGATCATGTCGGCCACCGGGATCCCCTCGGTTATGGCGACCACCAGATCGAGACCGGCGGCGACTGCCTCCATGATGGCGTCGGCGGCGAACGGCGGCGGCACGTAGACGACCGAGGCGTTGGCACCGGTGTCGGCGACGGCTTCCTTGACCGTGGCATAGACCGGGAGGTCGACCGAGAAAGTGTCGGGCCGGCCGCCCACCCCGGAATGATCCGTGTCCCCCTCGAAGTGAGCCTTGGTCCCGGCCTTCGACGGGTGGACCGCGCCCACCATCTGTGTCCCGTAGGCGATGGCGGTGCCGGTGTGGAACTCCCCCGTCTTGCCCAGGCCCTGCACGAGCACCCTGGTGCTCTTGTCTACGAAGATGCTCATGACCGGCCCGCCAACTCCAGGATCTTCTCGGCGCCGTCCTTGAGGTCGTCGGCGTTGGTCACCTCGAGACCCGACCGCTCGATGATCTCCTTGCCCTTCTCGACATTGGTGCCCTCCAGCCGAACCACCAGGGGCACCTCCAGGCCCACGCGCTTCACGGCCTCGACGATGCCGGTGGCGATGACGTCGCAC
>JBAVPF010000513.1:0-3440 GCA_049692815.1 Acidimicrobiia bacterium | reverse complement strand
CGTCGACGCCACGATCCAGCTGCTCGACGACGGCGCCTCCGTCCGGGTGGCGGCACCGAAACTGGACACGGCCACCGAGGTGGCCGCGGTGGACGCCCTCGGCACCGTGACCGGGGCCGATCACAACGAAATCTCCATCTCTGCGGTAGGGCCGACATTCGGCTCGCTCATCGCCAAGCGCGCGCTCATCGCGCTGGCGGTGTTCCTGGGCGCCGTGATCTTGTTCATCACCTGGCGGCTGGAGTTCAAGATGGCCGGGGCCGGCATTGCCGCCCTCTTCCACGACATCGTCATCACCGTGGGGGTCTACGCCATCACCGGGTTCTCGGTGACGCCGGCCACGGTCGTGGCCGTGCTGGTCGTCCTCGGATACTCGTTATATGACACCGTTGTGGTGTTCGACAAGGTCGAAGAGCTGGTCGAAGTCGAGGACCGAAAGACGTACTCGGAAATCGTCAACGACGCCATGAACTCCGTGCTCGCACGCTCCCTGGCCACGTCTCTCACATCGCTCCTCCCGGTCGGCAGCATCCTGATAGTGGGCGCCTTCGTCCTCGGTGCCCCGACACTCCTGGACTTTGCCCTCGCTCTGTTCGTCGGGATCGCCGCCGGGACGTACTCGTCCATCTTCATCGCGTCGCCACTTCTCGCCACATGGAAAGAGAAGGAACCGGGGTGGGTCGACCGCGCCGAGCGAATCGAAAGGCGAAGCAGGTCGGGCAGAGGCTGAGCGGGCCGTAGACTCTCGGTGTGAACGAGCTCGAAGCACTGGTACGCGACATCCCCGACTTTCCCGAGCCGGGAGTCGTGTTCAAGGACATCACCCCAGTCCTCGGGGACCCAAAGGCGTTCTCCCATCTGATCGGAGCGCTCGCCGAGCCCTTCAGGGACAAGGGTGTGACCAAGGTGGCCGGTATCGAGGCTCGAGGGTTCACCTTGGCCACTCCGGTGGCAGACCGCATCGGAGCCGGATTCATCCCGCTACGCAAGCCCGGCAAGCTCCCATACGAGACCGTGAGGGAGGAATACGAGCTGGAGTACGGGATCGACGCACTCGAGATGCACACAGACGCCCTGTTTGAGGGGGAGAAGGTCCTGCTCGTCGACGACGTGATCGCCACGGGAGGCACCGCGGCGGCAGCAGTGAGGCTCCTTCGCCATCTCGGGGCAGACGTCGTAGGTTTCGCAGTTTTCATCGAATTGATCTTCCTCGGAGGCGCCGAGAAGATCGACAGCGTGCCGATCCATGCCCTTCTCAAGTACGACTGAAGACCTGACGACGGCCACGCTGGCCAACGTCATCGAAGCCTTCCAGGCTCACTACGCGGACGGGGACACCGACCTCCTGCGCCGCGCCCATGAGACGGCGGAACGGGCCCATGAGGGCCAGGTGCGAAAGACCGGGGACCCCTACATCACCCACCCAACCACCGTCGCCTACATGCTCGCTCGCTACGGCCTGGATGCAGACACCATCGCCGCCGCGTTCCTCCACGACACGGTGGAGGACACCCCCCTGACCCTCGACGAAGTGCGTTCCTCCTTCACAGGGGACATCGCCAATCTGATCGACGGTGTCACAAAGCTAGACAGGGTTCGATACTCCAGCAGGGAGCAGGCCCAGGCAGCCAGCATCAGAAAGATGGTGGTGGCGATGGCACGCGACGTGCGGGTTCTGATCATCAAGCTCTTCGACCGTCTCCACAACCTGCGAACGGTCCAGGCACTGCGGGAGGAGAAGCAGATCCGCGTGGCCCGGGAGACGCTCGACATCTATGCTCCGCTGGCGCATCGTCTCGGTGTCCAGGAGATCAAGCACGAGTTCGAGGATCGGTGCTTCGCCATCCTCTACCCGGGCCCGAACGCCGAGATCGAGGCCAAGCTCGCCGAGGCCGCCCCGGAGAGGGAGGCCTTCATCGACAAGATGATCACCGAGATCGGCGGGATGCTCTCCGATGCCGGCATCCGGGCCGATGTGACGGGTCGCCCCAAGCACCAGTTCTCGATCTACCGCAAGATGCTCGAGCAGGACCGGCCCTTCGAGGACATACACGACCTCATCGGCATCCGGATCATCACCCATTCGACCCGCGACTGCTACGCCGCCCTCGGCCTGGTCCACAGTCATTGGGTCCCCGTGACCGGGAGGTTCAAGGACTACATCGCCATGCCCAAGATGAACCTCTACCAGTCACTGCACACGACAGTGATCGGTCCCGACGGAAAGCCTCTCGAGGTTCAGATCCGCACCGAGGAAATGCATCGGCGGGCCGAGTCCGGCATCGCCGCCCACTGGCGGTACAAGGAGGGTGATGTGGCCGCGGCCCCGATGGTGCCGATCGACACGGTCGACGAGGATCCCGAGGAGTTCCTGGCCAACCTCAAGCTCGACCTCTATCTCGACGAGGTCTTCGTCCTCACACCCGGTGGAGACGTGAAGGAGCTCCCCAAGGGCGCCACACCGGTCGACTTCGCCTATGCGGTGCACACCGAGGTGGGACATCGATGCGTCGGCGCCAAGGTGAACGGCCGGCTGATACCCCTGTCGACCGAGCTGGATTCAGGCGACATCGTTGAGATCATCACATCCAATTCGCCCGACGCGGGCCCCTCCTGGGACTGGTTGAAGTTCGTGGGGACGAGCAGGGCCAGGTCGAAGATCAAACAGTGGTTCCAGAAGGAAAGGCGGGACCACGCCCTCACCGAGGGCAAGGATCAGATCCAGGCGCTGCTCAAGCGGGAGGCGTCTGACCTAACGGTCGCCCAGCAGCATGAGCACCTGAAGGAGATCGCGGCCGAGCTGGGGCAGAAGGATGTGGAGTCGCTACAGGTGGCCGTGGCCGAAGGGCATGTTTCCATGGACTCCGTGGCCGTTCGTCTGCAGCGAAGGCTCGAGCCGGTCACGGGGGACGAGCTGTTCCGGCCGACCCGGCGTCGCCGGCCCTCGGAGTCGGCCGACGTGATCGTGGAAGGCCAGGAAGACATGCTCGTCCGGCTGGCGCAATGCTGTTCACCTGTGCCGGGCGACCCGATCGTCGGCTACGTAACGGTGGGCCGGGGCGTATCAGTACACCGCGCCGACTGCACCAACGTGGTGTCCCTCCCCGGCCGGGGGGAGCGGAGCGTCGAGGTCAGCTGGCCGCTCGATCGGGCCGGCGCCTTCGTGGTTTGGATCCAGGTGGAGGCGCTAGACAGAGCGCGTTTGCTCCGGGACGTGACAACCGTGGTCTCCGACACCGGCGGGAACATCACCGCATCGTCGACGAATACGGGTGAGGATCGAGTCGCGATCCTCAAATATGAGGTGGAGCTGTCCGATCCGAGCCAGCTCCCACGTCTCCTCACCGACATTCGAGGCGTCGACGGTGTCTACACAGCGTTCCGTCTCGCCGGCGACCCCTCCGCCAGCTGATGCGCATCGAGCGGATACCTGCCTGGAT
>JBAVPF010000512.1:0-6284 GCA_049692815.1 Acidimicrobiia bacterium | reverse complement strand
CTCCCCTAAGCCGGTGCGCCGGCGAGTCTATCGACGCTTGTCGACGGCGCATGTCCTGATAGCAATTGTCGTCATCCTCGCATTCGTCCTTAACCTTCTCGTGCTCAGCGACCGCGGGGCGACGACGTTGGTGGCCATCGCCGAGCATCCCATTCCGGCCGGATCACCCTTGGAGCCGGCGGCTGTTCGTCTGGTGTCGGTCGACTCGTCGTTCGAAGGCCTCCCGTCGCTCGTGCGATCCGAAGACCTCGATCGATACGACGGCTGGCTCCTGAAGAGATCCATCCCGACCGGTGCCGTCGTCGGGACTGCCGACCTCGTCGAGCCGACCGATGGGGAAGGGCTACGTGTGATGAGCCTCCCTGTCGCCGTCGACCACGCCGCAGGAGGAGCCCTGGTGCCCGGTGACCGGGTCGATGTGATCTCGGTGGTCGATGGCGTGGCGCGCTTCGTGGCGGTCGATCTCGAGGTCGCCGCCGTGGCTGACGGCTCGAGCGGTGCGATCGGTTCTTCGTCTCAATACCACGTCGTAGTGGCGGTGGACGCGGCGGAAGCCCTGAGTCTCGCCGGTGCCCTCGACCAAGGATCGATGGAGATCGTTCGATCGACCGGCGCCGCCGGTGTGACGTCTGAGAGTGGCAACGGTGGCTGATATAGCGTTGGCGGCCTCAGTACGCGACTGGCCGGATCGGCTCCACCGCTTCTTGCTCGACCATGGCGGAGGGCGGATCGCCGACAGGGTGATGGGACCGGAGCAGGCCACGATGAGCAAGTGTGACGTCCTGCTGATAGATGACGTCTGCTCGTTTCTCACGCCACGTTTGATTTCATCGCTTAGGGCGCGGGGGATAGACGTGGTCGGTGTGTACGCGCCCGAGGACGGTCCCGACGCCAAACGCCGTCTTCTCGAATGTGGCATCGCCGACGTGATCGAGGCCGAGGCGAGCCCCGAGGAGTTCCTGCACAAAGTCATCCAGACGATCTCCCACCGCCTCGCGCCGGTTCTCGAAGACGAGATCTCACCTGCGCCGTTGACGGTTTGTGTCACCGGGCCCTCCGCCGGTGTCGGCATCACCGAAGTGGCGATTTCCCTCGCAGTCGCCCTCTCGGAAAGTGCAGCGACGGCGCTCGTCGATCTCGATCAGGTTTGGCCGTCGGTGGCGCAGCGTCTCGGGTTGCCGGTCCATCCGAACATCCGAACCGCGCTGGATCACGCCTTTCATACGCCCGATCGGATCGGGACGGCGACACTCGAAGTCAAGGACGGGCTCGTCGCCGTGGGTGGGCCTGCCGACTCCGGGTCCGGCGATCAGGTCACCCGTCACGACGTGATCACCCTGTTGGACGCCCTTGGATCCCTGTGCGATGTGGTGGTTGCTGACATCGGGCCGTTTCCACAAACCGAGCAAGCAACGATCCGCGAGTTCGACTCTGTCCTGATTGTCGGCCGTTCTGATCCTGTGGGAGTGGCTCGCCTCGTAAGGACGGTGGAACGCGTCCGCGATGTCCACGCGGATGTCTCGATCCTGGTCGTGGTCAATTGTGTCGAGCGCGGCGGCTATCGACGGTCAGAGGTCCTGGCCGAGCTGAGCCGGGCACTTCCTGTAGTTCCGATGGTGATGCTGCCTCACGACGCGAGGCTCGACCGGGCGGCCTGGGACGGGACGCTCGATGCGGGCTCGAGGCATCGCAAGGCGGTGGCCTCGATATCGGAGGTGATCGTGCGGAGCCTCCGGTGACCACCGACGTGTACGAGTCGCTGCGTCGACAGGCTCTGCGACGCCTCGACGGGACCGGGATCGACCCCGCGTCCCAGACCCATGCGGTGCGTGAGCTGCTCGAGGCGACCGTTGAGGAGTATCAGAGGAAGGCCCACCTGGGTGACGGGCGATCTCTGGCCGACCCCCGGGCCACGGTCGACCGGCTCGTCAGGTCGCTGACCGGCACTGGTCCCCTGAACGAGCTGTTCGAGCGTGACGACGTGGAAGAGGTGTTCATCGAGGGAGATCGTGTCACATATCTCGAGGCGGGTGGCGCGCTCCGGTCCCTGGCGGTACCCACCACAGAACAGGAGAATCGGCAGGCCATCGAACAGCTCATGGCGACCACGGATCGCCGGCTCGATGCCTCCAACCCCATTGCGCAGGCACGGATACTCGGAGGCTCTGCCCGGCTGACGGCAGTGATCCCACCGGTCGCGGACCGGCTGTCAGCGACCATCCGCCGCTATGCGCTGCGTCGGCAGACTCTCGACTCCCTCGTCTCGCTGGGATCGCTCGACGAGCCGGCCGCCCACTTCTTGGCTGCCGCCATGAGGGCAAACGCCTCCGTCATAGTGTCGGGCCCGCCCGGTGCCGGGAAGACCTCGTTCCTGTCCGCCCTCATCAGCGCGGTCCCCATCGACCACTGCATCAGGGCTTGTGAGGAGGTGAGGGAGCTGCACGTGCCGCTGCTCCATGGATCGTATTACGAGGCACGTCCGCCTTCACTCGACGGGACAGGCGAGATCACGCTGCGCGACCTGGTCAAGACCACGTTGGCGATGCGGCCCGACTTGATAGTCGTCGGTGAGGTGCGTGGCGCCGAGGCCTTCGAATTGACCCGGGCGGTGAATGCCGGTTGCGGGATGGCTTGCACGGTGCACGCCAACTCGGCAGCCGATGCGCTGGAAGCACTGGTAAACGCGGCGTTGATGGCTGGCGAGAACGTGCCCGAGCGCGTGGTGCGCAAGGTCTTCTCCAGCTCTATCGACCTGGTGGTGCATCTCGACAGGGTTGCCGACGGCGACTCTGGTGTCGTGCGAAGAGAGACCGTCGAGATCCGCGCTCTGGTTCCGGCACTGCACGACGACTTCTCGTCCGAACCGATCTTCATACGCGAGTCACTCGGTCGACCGTTGCGATGGACCGGGGCGGCTCCACCTTCGGACCTCGCCGGGCGCATCGAGAGGGCTCTCCCCGGAGGGACCCGGGTAGTCGACGTGCTCCAGGGGAGGGGTGGGGTGTCATGGTGACCATCCTTGCCTCCCTGGCTACGGCGGCAGCGGCAGGGATCGTTGCCGGAGCCCTGATACGAAGGGCGCCTTCTCCCCGCAACCGACGTCGGTTTCGGCGCACACTGCCGGGGCTCGACATCTCCCCGGCACAGTTCTGGGGATCCGTGTTCGGGGTAGCGGCGGTCACCTATCTGATCATCCTGGCCCTCACCGGTCTGGTAGTCGTCTCCTTGGTCCCCGCGGTCGTGGTGGCGACCCTGCCCAGGGCCTATTTCTCGCGCAAGCGCTCGCAGCGAGTGGCCAGGGTCCAGGAAGCGTGGCCCGACGGGTTGCGCGACCTCCTCTCGTCCGTGCGATCCGGCGCCTCGCTGCAGTCGGCCTTGGAGAATCTCGCGCTGTTCGGGCCTGAGCCGTTGCGGGAGGCGCTCCAGGGGTTCGACGTGTATTCGCGGAGTCTCGGCATGGTCTCGGCGTTGGAATTGGTCAAAGAGGATCTGGAAGACCCCACCTCGGATCGGATAATCGAAGTCCTGGTCCTGGCCTACGAGCGGGGTGGGACCGTCGTCCCGGACATCCTGTCCGACCTCGCCGACGCAGCAACTCGCGACGTCTGGACCCTGGAGCAGATCAGAACCGAGGCCCTCGAGCAGAAGATCAACTCTCGAGTCGTGTTCGTGCTCCCCTGGCTGGTCTTGATCGCCATGACCGCACGTTCGGGTGCTTTCCGTGACTTCTACTCCTCCTCGGCGGGGGTGTTGGTCGTGGCGATCGGGGGAGTCATGAGCTTCGTGGGCTTGGCTATCGCAGCGCGTCTCGGGTCGCAGCCGGCCGAGCCGCGGGTCTTCGCCGGGGGATCCGACGGATGAGCCCGATGACCTTCATCGCCGCGGGTCTCTCGGCGCTCGCCTTTGGCCTGGTGACGAGGGAGTTGGTCCGTCCCCCCAGGCGATTGCGAGCCCGTGTCGAGCCCTACCTGAGCCCGACGCTGGATGCGCTAGCTCCGAAGCCCAGCGGCGGCCCCCTTCGTTCCATCTTCGGGCCGATAGCCCAGGATGCCGCCAACTGGGTCGGAGCTCTCATCGATCGTTCGGGGCCGGAGACGACCCTGCTCCGTCTGCGTCAGGCGGGATGGTTTCGGGGCCTACCCGAGCAGCAGATGGAGGGCGCCTACCGGCTGGCTCAGTTGCGCTCGCTGGGAGCGGGTGTCCTGATCGCCGCAGCGGTCGGACAGCTGGTGGGTGGGTCTGTTCTCATGCGGTTCGTCTTGGTCGTGTTGGGGGCGGTCGCCGGCGGGTCGAGGACCCGGGGCAGGCTGCAGAAGGCGATAGAGCAACGTCGTGAGCGAATGAAGATCGAGATCTACACGGTCAACCAACTCCTCGCGATGCGCGTCCGCGCCGGAGGCGGTGTCATCCATGCCGTTCAATCCACCGTCCAGCGAGGGGCCGGCGAGGTGATCGCCGAGTTGAAGGAGGCGCTGCGTCTCCACCGCTCGGGGTGGAGGGCATCGGACGCATTTCGACGAATTGCCGAGCTGAGCCCCGAGCCCTTCTGTTCACGTACGTATCGGCTGCTGGCCTCGGCCGAGGAGAGAGGCTCCGATCTGGCCTCTGCGCTGCTGGCGCTCTCCGAAGACGTTCGGGAGACGAGGAGGGAGTCGATCAAGCGCACGGCGACCAGACGCCGCGCCGCGATGCTCCTGCCGACGATCGCCATCCTGGCGCCCGTCCTGATCCTGTTCGTCGCGGCACCGCTTCCGTATCTGATCACAGGTTGGCAATGAGAAAGGAGGCACGATGTTGCCGGCATTGAAGGCATGGTTGGTGGCCATGCGCACCGACGATCGCGGCTTGAACACCGCTGAGCTCATGGGGAACGCCGCTCTGGCGATCGCCGCTCTCGTCGTGATTTGGGCTGCCCTTCAAGCCCTTGGCGTCGACGTGGTCGAGTGGATTCGATCGCAGCTGCTGAGCGGTTAGGGGAGAGGGGCGTCTCCTCGGCTCAATTCGTCCTGGCATCGGCGCTCTCGCTGATCCTCTTCGTGATGTTGGCCAACCTGGTCGTCGTCCAATATGGGCGCGGTGCCATACGGTCGGCACTGGAGCAGGGGGTCCGAGCCGGGTCGGTGAGCGGAGAGGACGCGTGTCGGGAGGTGGCACTCGGTGTTGTCGACGACCTTCTCGGCGGGCGGATGTCGGACGATGTGACCATCAGCTGTGAGTTGGTCGGCACCACAATCGAGGCGGCCGCGTCGGCGCGTTTCGAGACCTGGGCCCCACTCATCCCTGACTACGAGTTCTCTCTCGTCTCCTCTGCTGCCGTCGAGCCGTGAGGGACGGGGGGCATGCCGCTGTAGAACTGGCACTGGCCACGGCAGTGCTCCTTCTCCCCGTGGCGCTGGTGGTGGCGGCGTTCGGGCCGTGGGCGGAGCGAAGGGTGGCAGCAGAGGCTATTGCGGCCGAGGCGGCTCGGGCGGTCGTTCTCGATCTCGACATGTCGGCTGGGGTTGGAGCACTCCGCGAGCAGGCCGATCGCATGGGTCTGGGCACGGATCTCCTGCGTGTGGGGTGGTGCGGCGCGGAGCCGTCGCAGTCATGGCCGGGCTCCTGCCCCCTGACTCGAGGCTCGGCCGTGTCCGTTTCGGTCCAGGTCTGGGCACCGCTGGTGTCGACCCCGTGGGGCCCGGTGGGCGGGCTTTGGGTGTCCGGCGAGCATTCCGAGCCGATCGACCTCTATCGGAGTCTCGGGTGAGACGTTCCGAGCGAGGGTCGATCACGGTCTGGATGCTCGGACTGTCGCTGCTGCTGCTTCTGTTCGGCGGGCTCGCCCTGGACTACTGGAGGGCGCTCGCCCTGCAACGGGAGCTGGCGTCGGTGGCCGACTCGGCGGCCATCGCGGCCGCGTCAGGCATAGACGAGGACACGTATCGGACCACCGGTGAGATCGTCCTCGACCCGACGAGGTCGACAGCCCTCGCCAACGAATCGGTGAGCTGGCAGGGGGTCAGCCTGGAGTCGTCGGTGGTCGACGTGGAACCGGCGTCGGTGACGGTGACGTTGACCGCAGAGGTGAAGCTCGGCCTCCTCGGGGTCTTCGTCGACGATGACCGGCCGCTGACGGTCACGGCGACTGCGACCGCCGAGCCCGTCCTGATCCCTTGACGCGGGTCGAGCGGGGTGGACCTATCGAAAACCTCAGGTAGTTAGCCCCGGATCCGGGGCTAACTACCTCGAGAAAGCGGACGTGTCCCCGGTCCTGGACTTCTGGAGGTTGTTAGCCCCATATATGG
>JBAVPF010000511.1:0-4675 GCA_049692815.1 Acidimicrobiia bacterium | reverse complement strand
ACCGCTCGCGGCCGGCGGAAGGCAATCAGCCGAACCGAATCGTGGTCTCCTACCGTCAGCGGATGGGGTCGGCACACGGTTGGCTCCTCATTGGAGGAGCCCTGCTGCTGACGTTCCGAAGCGCCGTTGCCGCCATGAACAGATGGAAGCCCTGGCTGCTGTTCGTCTCGGGCCCGAACCTCGACACTCCGGTGCCCGACATCGGGTGGGATCTCGGATACCACCTGTTCCGACTTCCCTTCCTGGAGCTGGCCAGCGGTTGGCTGCGCGCCACGGTCCTGTACGGACTCGTCTTCGCGATCGTGGGGTACCTGGCAAACGGAGCGCTCAAGCTGCCCCGTCGGGGCAGGAAGTCCGCACCGCGTGCCCTGGTGCATCTGGCTACGGGTGCGGCCACCTTCGCGGTTCTGCAGGCCCTCGACTACGTGTTCGTGAGATGGCCTGACAACGGAACGGCCCGATTCGGGGCCTTCGACGGTGCCGGATTCACCCAGGTGCGGTTCATCGTCCCGTCACTGGCTGCCCTCGCCGGAGTTGCCCTGATAGCGGCAACCATCACGATCCAGTCCGCCAGGACCAAGCGTTGGCGTCCCGCTCTGATCGCTTTTGGCACATGGGGCTTGCTCCAATTGCTGTTGATCGGCGTGATCCCAACACTCATGACCAGGTTCATCGTGCAGCCCGCAGAGGCGAACCGTCAGCTCTCCTACATCTCCAACAACCTGTCTGCGACCAAGTCCGCCTACGGGCTCACGACGGTGGAGCAGGTGACCCGGGTGATCTCCGACGGGTTGGACGACCCACCACCTGACGACGTCGAGGCCCAGATCGACTCGATGCCCGTCTTCTCCGAGACGTCGCTGGTGCAGCCACTCCAGGTGCTTCAGGGCACCACCGGGACCCGCATCACCGACGTCGATCTGGATCGATACGACATCGATGGTGAGCGACGGCCGGTCCTGATCGCGGCACGGAACGCCAACCGTGCCGACCTTCCCGAGAAGGGATGGGTGCAGGAGCATCTGGTCTATACCCATGGAGACGGAGTGGTGGCGGTACCGGCCGATTCGACGTCTCCCGACGGCAGGCCAGATGTCGACGCGTTCACGTCACAGCTGGAGGGGGTCCGGCCCGAGCTGTATTTCGGAGAGAACATCGCAGGCTGGTACGTGATCGTGGGAACAGATCGCAAGGAGCTGGGAGGGTCTGTGTACGACGGTGGGGGCACGATCGCCCTGTCCAGCTTCTGGCGACGTCTGGCGCTGTCCCTTACGGTCGGCCAGGTCGAGCCACTGGTCTCCGCCGAGTTGGGGCCCGACTCGAATCTCCTCTACCGACGTGATGTGATCGAGCGTTTGAGCAGTCTTGCGCCCTTCCTATCGTTCGACGCCAACCCATATCCGGTCGTTGCCGACGGTCGAATCACCTGGGTGGTCGACGGGTACACCACCTCCGCCAGCTACCCGTACTCCCAGTACGCGCGCAACGTGAGCCTGCCGGCGGGCAGTGGTATCGGTTCACGTTCCGTCAACTACGTCCACGCCTCGGTGAAAGCCACCGTCGATGCCTATGACGGAAGGGTCCATCTGTATCGCACGGAGGTGGGTGGCGCCCTCGACCCCGTGCTCGACGCCTGGTCCGCGATATTCCCCGATCTCATCGAGCCGATCTCGGGCATGCCCGAAGGGCTCCGAGCCCATCTCCTCTACCCGCAAGACATGCTGACGGTCCAGACGGCCATGCTGGGGCGCTACCACGTCTCAGACGCAGAGACTCTGTTCAACGGCTCGGACAGCTGGGCGATCAGCGTCTCTGCGGGCAATCAGGTGGCCGGGCCCAGTTCGGGAACGCAGACCAAGACCGTGGTGCCATCGCCGGCGGTCTCATTGTTCATGCCCTCGACCGAGCCGCTGGGAAGTCACTGGGTTGCGATAACCCCGTACGGCCCGGGGTCCGCGTCGAATCCCACGTCGACGAGAGACGAGCTCAGCGCCCTGGCCATCGCCGATCACGACAACCCGGAGACCCTGATCCTGGTTCGCATCGAGGTCGACTCCGGGCGCCTGGTCTCCAGCCCCAGTGTCGCCCAGGCGGCCATCGACACCGATGACGATCTGGCTGCGACCTTCACGCTGCTCAACGCCAACGGCTCAGCCGTCCAGTTCGGGCCTCTGACTCCAATACCACTCGAAGGTGCTCTGGTCTGGGCGAGATCGATCGTGGTCACCGGCACTGCCGACACCACCGCACCGCGTCTCTATGAGGTCGTGGCGGTGTCCAATGGCCTGGTCGGCCAGGCCGACACCACGTTCGCGGCGCTGACTCAGGCCGTGACCGGAGCCCGCTGATCACGCCTTTACCGAGTCGGCGTAGGCCTCGTATTCGGCGATGATCGTCTTGGCGGGGCCATCGTCCCGCAGGCGGCCTTCCTCGATCCATAGAACTCGAGGGCATTGTTCGGCAACCTCATCCAGGGAATGGCTGACGAATAGGAACGTCCCGGCGTCACCGACGATCTCCTCTATGCGCTGTCTCGACTTCTTCCGGAACTTGAAGTCACCGACGGAGAGCGCTTCGTCGATGAGGAGGATCTTGGGTCGGACGGAGGTGGCGATGGCGAAGTGAAGGCGGCCACGCATGCCGGACGAGTAGGTGCGCAGCGGCCGGTCGAGAGCCTCTCCCAACTCGGTGAAGGCGGCGATGTCGTGGATCCTCTCCTCCAACTCCTCGAGGCTCATCCCTAGTGCCAGACAGCCGAGCCTTATGTTCCGCCAGCCGGTCGCGGTCGGGATGAGGGTGACGCCCACACCGAGCAGCTTGGGCTCGTCGGAGACGAGTATCTCGCCACTGGTCGGGTAGATGAGCCCGGCGATGGCCGACAGCAATGTCGACTTTCCCGAGCCATTCGAACCCACGATCCCCACCGCCTCGCCGTCGCAGGTGTCGAAGGAGACGCCCTTGAGCGCCGGCACGACCCTTCGACCCGTCCCCTTGCGCTCTACGAGGCGCTGACGCAACGCAGCACGGCGATCTTCGAAGATCTCGTAGTCGAGGTAGAGGTCGTTGACTCTGATGGACAGCTTGCTGCTCACGCCCGCCCGTATCTCCACTCCGCTGCCCTGAAGAAGCGGAAGGCGAACCAGGAGATGGCAGCGGCCATGACCACTGTGACCCACAGGCCTCCCCAGTCGTAGGTGGTCCCCAGGAACACCCAGCGGTAAAGCTCGATGATTCGCATGACGGGGTTCAGGGAGGCGACAGTCGCCGCCATCGAGCTACTTCCCAGAGCATTGATCAGGCGCTCGATGGGGAACATGACTCCCGAGAAGTACATCAGGAGCCTGAACACGAACGGGATTATCTGCTGGACGTCCTTGAAGGCGTCGTTGAGTCTGGCCGCGATGAATGCACCGCCGAGGTTGAGAGCCGTGTGCACGGCCAGCACCGCTGGCAGGAGAAGCCATCGCGAGGTGATTCCGACGTTGGTGAAGAACACCACCATGAATGCGATCACCCCCAACTCGATGGCGAACGTGAGGAGCCGGCTCATCACGGTGGAGACGGGAAGCAGGGCGCGAGGGAATCGAATGGCTCGGATGAGGCCCGAGTTCGATGTGATCGAATTGGCTCCACCCAGAACGGTGTTCGAGGTGAGCCGGAATGCGAAGATGCCGATGGTCAGCCATACGAGGAAGTTGTCGACGCCCCTATTGACCTCGAACACGACACCAAAGATCAGGTAGTACACGGCGACGGTGAGGATCGGGTTGAACAGGTGCCAGACGTTGCCCAGAAGCGTGTTCTGGTGCTCCGACCGGAGCTGTTCGCGCGGCACCTCCAGGGCGAACTCCCAGCGATCGAGCATGGCAACGAGGTATTGCCGGGTCGTCAGAGTCTGATTGATCGACCTCAGGCCGGAGGTGTCGTCGTGGTCGCCAGGCTCCATGGGGTATTCCTCGAGAGGGAGTCGATGCCGGGACGTTAGTAGCGGGCGTGGTCAACCTCCTTGCGCGCACCGGCCCGCGATTTCGACCCCCGTGGGCCATTTACCCCTGCTTAGCGATTGCGGCCCTACCTTGACGCCCGTGAGACCAACACGCGCTCGGAATGCTCTCGCCGGGGTCCTCGCCGCAGGCCTTGCCCTCGGTGTGTCCGAACTGATCGCCGGCTTCTTCTCCTCGGCTCCTTCGCTGATCGAGGGTCTCGGCAATTGGGTCATCGACCACGTGCCCTCACAGGTCAAGGAATGGGCCATCTCGCTCTTCGGGACCAACGACAAGCTCGTCTTGCTTCTGAGCATCACCGCCGTCACCATCCTGATAGGGGGGTTCGTTGGCCTGTTCGCCCGCAGACGGTTCTGGCTGGCGGTGGTGGTCTATGTCGGTTTCGGGCTGATCGCTGCGTTGGCAGCGGTGTCGGACCCACAGGTCACGTTCCTCGGTGCGGTCGTGCCCGCCGGCCTGGCAGCCCTGGTCGGGCTGGCCACGCTGAGGATGCTCTACAGCGTCGCCGAGCCGGGTGAAGAGGCGGCCTCGGACTTCTCGAGACGCAGGTTCCTGCTCGGTGCCAGCGCCGTGGTCGGTGTGGCCGCCCTGTCGGCCGGGTTCGGTCGGGCGCTGATGGAGAGGGCGAAGCGAGCGGTGTCCGGACGCGAGGACGTCGTGCTGCCCAGTGC
>JBAVPF010000510.1:0-3618 GCA_049692815.1 Acidimicrobiia bacterium | reverse complement strand
GAGGACGACCGTCCGGACGTTGCGATCGGACCACATGGCGCGTCAGACGGTAACGGTGGAGGGGCCCTCTCCGACTCCGGTTTTTCTCCGCGAAATCTCCCCGTAAACCGCGAAAACAATGGACGCGTCACCCTTGACGGGCATTGGCGCCATGAATACTTTCCCTGCTACCGACTGAGGGCAACCTCTATCGGGGAAGGAGAGGCTTCGGTCTCTCTGGACAGTCGCCCATCCGGGGGCCCGCTTTCCCGGTGAGCGACTTGAGAGCCCCGAGGGGGCTGAGGCTTCGGCCAAGGCTTTCTCGGGGTTTCTCGCGTTTGCCCGGATTTCGCCGGTGGGTACTGAGTACTGAGTACTAGGTACTAGGTACTAGGTACGTACTCGGTACTAGGTACGTACTCGGTACTCGGTACTCGGTACTCGGTACCTGATACCTGATACCGACGAGACCAAAGCGCAAGAACAGACGCGCGAAAACTCATTTAGAGCTCGCGAAAAACAATGAGTCATTCGGCTTGTCACGGTTCACGGGTTGGTCTACTTTTCCCGCCACGTCGACGGGGAAACCCGGAGACGGCGGCCGAGAAGGCGGGTAACCGCCAAACTGGCCGGACCGGAGAGCCGGGCAACCGGCAGGAAAGTCAGCCGGAAGTCGCCGGGAAACCGACGGCGGAAGGTCGGTCGGAGAACGCGCGGGGATCCTTCGGGATCGTCGAGCGGGCAAAGATCACGGCAGGCCGAAAGGCCCGCCACGGCAGAAGGATTCGTCCGACTGCCACCCAGACGGAGTTGGGTCCCCGGCCCGACGCCGGCTGGATGAGAGCCCCGAGAGGGTTGAGGCTTCGGCCGAGGCTCCCTCGGGGTTTCTCGCGTCTGCGCTCGGCTGCGCTCGGCGCAGCCGAGCGGTACTGAGTACTGAGTACTGAGTAAGTACCAAGTACCAAGTACTCAGTATCGGTAGGCTCGGCTCGTCATCGAGTGTTAGGAGCGTCGAGGAATGGGCTACCCGGAGCGTTTGCTCAGTGAGGGCGAGGTCATCGAGAGTCAATTCCGCCCCCACTGGTCGCGGATCCTCAGGGAGGGCGTGATCGTCCTGGCCGGGATCGCCGTGGCCGTCCTCGTCGCCATTTTCGAGCTGCCGGCATGGTCCTATGCCGTCGTGGCCGTGATCGTCGTGGCGTCGGTCATCGGCGGGCTCATACGCTGGTTCAACACGCTTCACGTGATCACCAACGAGCGCTTGATCTACCGCGCCGGGTTCATCGCCAAGCAGGGCACCGAGATCCCCCTCGAGGTGATCCAGGACGTCGCTTTCAACCAGAGCCTCCTGGAGAGGTTGTTCGGCACGGGCGATCTGATGATCGAGTCCGCCGGGGAGAAGGGCCAGACTCGCTACGAGGACATCCCCAAACCGGAGGCGGTCCAGTCTCTCATCTACAGGATGCGGGAGGTGAGGATGCAGGAGGTCGAGGCGGGTGGGATGGTCGGCCGGGAATCGACGGCTTCCCAACTGGACACTCTCGCCAGACTCCACGACCAGGGCAAGCTGACCGACGAAGAGTTCGAGGCGGAGAAGGACAGACTGATCGAAGGAGGTAGCTGATGCACATGCAGGACGACTTTCCACTCCTCCTGTCCACCCTCTACGACCATGCAGTGTGGATCTACCCGGATCGAGAGGTCGTCTCGGTGGAAGCCGACAGATCGATCACCCGGTGGACCTATGGCGGCCTCGATCAGCGGATCCGCAAGTTGGCGTCGGCATTCGATGCGCTCGGGATCGGGCTTGGCGACGCAGTGGGCACGTTCGCCTGGAACAACTCTCGCCACCACGAGCTGTACTGGGCCACCGCCAACACCGGGAGGGTGTGCCACACCATCAACATCCGCCTGTTCGCCGATCAGGTCGTCTATATCGTCAACCATGCCCAGGACAAGGCGATCTTCGTCGATCCCGACCTCGTCCCACTGATCGCACCGCTCGTCGACCGCTTAGAGACGGTGGACACGTTCGTCGTGATGGGGCCGGAGGCCAGCGATGCCATCCCCGGGTCGATCGCATACGAGGATCTCATCGCCGATCAGCCCGAGCACGGCTCCTGGCCGCTGCTGGACGAGCGCTCACCGATGATGTTCTGTTACTCGTCGGGCACGACCGGGCATCCCAAGGGGGTGGCCTACACACAGCGGTCGACTTACATGCACACCGTCTCCAACCTGGCCAGCTTCACCATCGAGCCCACGGACAACGTGCTACCCGTCGTGCCGATGTTCCATGCCTCGGCGTGGGGATACCCCTTCATGGCGACGGCCAAGGGAGCCAAGCTCACGTATCCGGGCCCCGACCTGTCCCCGGAGGGCCTGGTGAACCTGTTCACGTCGGAGAACGTGACGTTCAGCGCTGGTGTGCCCACTGTGTGGATGGGCATCAAGCAATACCTGGACGCACATCCGGAGGTCGACGTGTCCTCGATTCGGGCATTCCTCTGCGGCGGCTCGGCGGTGCCGCGTTCGATGATCGAGTCCTTCTGGCGCGATCGGGGCATACGCGTCGTGCAGGGCTGGGGAATGACCGAGACCAACCCCGTGGCGTCAATGGCAATCCTCAAACCGGAGATGGAGGAGTGGGACCTCAGCGACCAACTCGACCGACTCGAGACCGCCGGGATCCCCACCATGGGCCTCGAGGTGAAGATCGTGGACGAGGCGGGCGAAGAGCTCCCACACGACGGCGAGGCCTTCGGCGAGTTGCTGATCCGCGGGCCGTGGATCGCCGCCGAGTATTACAAGGACGATCGGACCCCACAGTCGTTCGAGGACGGCTGGCTGCGCACGGGTGACGTCTGCAAGATAACGCCCGAGGGGTACATCCGCATCACCGACCGCGCCAAGGACGTGATCAAGTCGGGTGGCGAGTGGATCAGCTCGCTCGACGTCGAGAACACACTGATGGCGCACCCCGGCGTGGCCGAGGCCACCGTGGTCGGGTTGAAGCATCTCAAGTGGCAGGAGCGGCCTGCGGCCTTCGTCGTCAGGGCTCCTGGCAGTGAGGTGACCGAAGAGGAGCTCGACGCCCATCTCAGCGAGCACGTCGCCAAGTGGTGGCTGCCCGACAAGATCATCTTCGTCGACGACATCCCCAAGACCGGGACGGGCAAGTTCGACAAGAAGGTGGTCAGGGACCAATACGCCGACCTGTTGATGGAGGACTGACCGGCCGATCGCACCTCAGGGGCGGTCGTCCTGGCTCGAGTGAACTCAGCCACTCTCAGTGGTTGTGGCTCGTCTCCTGGTCAGGACGGAAGCTCGACGAGCTCGCCGGAGCGGAGATCGAGGACGAACTCTTTGTCGCTCTTGGAGTCGGCGATGAAGTTGGCCAGGCGCGCCCCCTTCTCGCGCACGATCCACCAGGCGTATTCGTCCGATCCCTCTTCGAAGAACGTGGTTCGGGCATGACGGGCAGCGGCGACTGCCCCCATCTCGGTTCCGAACTCACCCAACACGGTCTCCCTGGGCTCGGCCTCTCCCCGCAATTCGACGAATTGCACCGCCTCGAACATGTGTTGCCTCCTCAGCGAATCATAGCCGCCGTCACTGTCAGTGATGAGGTATATGCTC
>JBAVPF010000509.1:0-2958 GCA_049692815.1 Acidimicrobiia bacterium | reverse complement strand
GTGCAATCCGAATGACTCCGATCCGAGTTGCTCGACCACGGGTCTCACCTTCCCGGCCGCGGAGTACACCCACTCGACGGGTCAGACGGTGATCGGCGGCGTCCTCTACCAAGGTGCGACGGTGAGGTCGCTCTCCGACTACTACCTGTATGCCGACATCTACTCCGGCATGATTCGCGGGTTTCGGGTCAATTCTGGCCGGCCCGTCGAGGCCCGCAACCTCACATCCGCCATCGGCATGAGAGGAATCGTCAGCTTTGGGGAGGATGGTGACGGAGAGCTGCTGGCCGTTTCCCTCTTCGGCAACGCCGTCTACCGTCTCACCGGCGGATGAAATCTCGATTCAGCCGACCGTCCGGCCGTCCGATGCAGGGTCTCGTGAGAAGGGCTCTCGTGCTTCTGTCCGTCGTAGCAACGATGATCCCGGCGTTGCCGGTCTCGGCGGCCACCTCCGAGCCCTGGCAGTTCGACGGTGGCGGATGGGGCCACGGCGTCGGTCTTTCCCAGTTCGGCTCCCAGGCCATGGCGGCCAACGGCTACTCGGCCGCCGACATCATCGGCTTCTATTACAGCGGAGCCCAGGTAAAGACCCTCGACCAGGTGAGCGCGGCTTCGTGGCTGGATGATCCGGAAGCCATCTGGGTCGGGATCGCCCAAAACCAGACGTCGCGCGCGTTTCGGGCCGTCGGCGATGGCATCGAGATCTGCGTATTCGACGACACGGACAACTGTGCCGCCCCCCTGATCGCGGCGAGCAACGACCTCATCACCGTCTCGGCCATGGCCGGGACCGACCCGTTTCACTGTGAGGTCGTGGTCGGAGCGCAGGCCCCCGTCGAAGGCACCTGCAAGATGGACATCACATGGGCCGAGGAGCCGTCCCAGCGGCGGGTGAGGACAGGTGGGATCGAGTACGCCCGTGGCTCGATCAGGATCAGGCCCAACAACGTGACCACCCCGACCGGTTTCCACGTGTCGGTCTCCGCCGGACTGGAGAAGTACATCTACGGGATCGCAGAGACGCTGCTGCAATGGGACATCGAGGCTTTGAAGACGCAGGCGATCATTGCGCGCTCGTACGGTGTGAGAAAGGCACTGGATCGAGCAAACGGGGACGGGTCGTTGCCCGATTCGCGCAAGAACACATGCTGGTGCCATCTGCTGGCCTCCACAGCGGACCAGAACTACGACGGCTGGTCCGGAGCCCTTGCCACCGAAGGTGATCCCACCTACGGCACCAAATGGCTTCAGGCCGTGGATGGCACGGCGGGGCAGATCGTCACCCATTCCTCGGTCGGTGGCGGCAACGCACCGATAAGCACCTTCTACTCCTCCTCCAATGGTGGAGCGACCGAGAACAACGAGGATGTTTGGGGTGGGGGCCCAATCGCCTATCTGAGATCGGTGGTCGACCCGTGGTCGACACATCCCGACGCGGCCAACCCGCTGGCGCACTGGACGATCGATGTCACCGACGAGGACATGGCCACTGCGCTGGGGTGGGAGCGAGCATTGGATGCTTTCGTGCTCGAAGGCCCGCCCGGCTTGCTGGTGAAGTTCACCGGCTGGGACAACGGCGGCGAGGTCAGCAAGACCCTCAACGGGACTCAGATCGCCTCGATCCTCAAGACATACGGCGTCAATCACAACGGTGGCTCCGTGCGGGTGTCCCCCTACATCACCTCGATCAGCGACCCGCCGGGATTCGACGACATCATCGGCAACACCTTCGAGGGGGACATCGAGTGGCTGGCCAACGTGGGAGTCACCAAGGGCTGCAACCCACCCGGCAACACCCTGTTCTGCCCCAGCCGCGCGGTCACCCGAGACGTGATGGCCGCGTTCCTCAGCCGCTACCTGGAGCTACCCGCCGCCTCCAAGGACTACTTCACCGACGACGACGGCTCGATCTTCGAAGACGACATCAACAGGGTGGCCGAGGCCGGGATCACCAGGGGCTGTAACCCACCGGGCAACGACCATTTCTGTCCGACCCGCACGGTCGACAGGGGACAGATGGCCGCCTTCCTCGTCCGAGCACTCGGTTTGAGCGACGACGGTGGTGGGGACTTGTTCATCGATGACGACACGTCGATCTTCGAACGGGACATCGACCGGTTGGGAACGGCCGGGATCACCCGGGGCTGTAACCCGCCTCAGAACGATCGCTTCTGCCCGACGGGGATCGTCAATAGAGCCCAGATGGCCGCCTTCCTCCACCGCGCCGCCGATCTCTAGCCGGTGGCATCGGGTGAGGATCAACCCGCGGTTCGAATCGTGAGGGCCCGCTGGCACGTCGCGTTGACGGTCCTGGCCTTGCTGGTACCTGCCCTCCCGGTGTCGGCCGCCGAGAGACCGGCATATGCGAACGAGTTCTTCGAATCAGGCGTCGACGTCTTCAATCCCACGGCCTGGGGCATGAAAGAGCTCGCCGGCGGCCACGAGGGGGCCGGCCTCAAGTCGGTCATGCAGCCCGGTGCTCATTGGGGGTCGAGTGGTTGGTGGTACTTCGGCAGCAACGGCTACGAGGAGCCGGACGAGTTGTACTGGCGCTATTGGCTCCGCTTCGACGACAACTTCCACATCCAGTCTCCGGCCCGAGGAAAACTGCCCGGTCCTGCCACCTTGAATGGCGCGGGGTGCAAGGGCGGTGTGCCCACGACACACGACCGGCCTTGCCTCTCCGCCCGAATGCTGTTCTCACGCACTTACCCGCCTGCCGGGCAACCCGGGTACCCGGGCGGCCCAGACGGCAAGACGCTCATCGGCTTCTATGCATATCACCTCGACGCCCCGCCGACGCGGGGTGACATCTGGACCTGGGATCCGTCTGTTGCCACGCTCGACAACGGCCAGTGGTATTGCGTGGAGGGCAGGATCAAGCTGAACACACCGGGGCTACACGACGGGATCCTTCAGGGGTGGGTCGACGGTACGCCAGCTTTCGATCGGAACGAC
>JBAVPF010000508.1:0-2854 GCA_049692815.1 Acidimicrobiia bacterium | reverse complement strand
GCTGTATAGAGCGGAGGCTCGCTGGTAGTGAGCACTCACGTCGGCGTTCCCCGACGTCGAGACCTCGTCCTCCATCTCCAGGATGTCGTTGGCCACCTCGTTCAGCTTCTGCTTCGCCAGGTCCTTGACGTGGGTCATGCGGCTCTCTTCCCGGCGGGTCTTGCCCCGATTGCTGGCGTAGACGAAGACTCCGACGACAACGACTCCGATGACCACGAGCCACAGGATCGATATCCCGCCTCCGGATGGGGCGTCGACAGGTGTTTGTTCAGTCGGCCCGGGATTGGGCTCCTGTGTCAGGGAGAGGACGAACAGGTCGACGACCTCGTCGTCGCTCCCTCCGCCGAGGGAGGCATCGACGGCGGCATTCATCTCGTCGGCCGTCCAGGCCGTGCCAACGCCCGAATAACCAACCGTTTCCGGCGCCACCACCAGCACGTAACCGTCAACGAGCAGGTCGAGGGTGGAATCGGCGAAGGTGGTGGCCCCACCCGGCGGCTCCTCGGCGAGAACCACGATGTAGAGGCGCCCGCCGGCGGAACGCCCGTTGAAGACGGCTTCGCTGACGACCTGCTCGGTGGCATTGGAGCCGCTCTCGATGTAGTACCCGTCGGCCTGCAGCGAAGGCACGACGTCATCCGGGGTGGCTGCTATCAGGAGGAGAGCCGCGCCCGCCATCGCCAGGAGCCTCTTCATGGGCCCAGGCTACCGGTCACCGCCGGCCATTCGAATCGAGGGCCACCGGTTGGACCGTCCTTCGCCCCCGGGGAGGAGACCGGATATCGCTACCTTCACAGGATGGCCAACCGGCTCGCATCGGCGACGTCACCGTATCTGCTCCAGCATCGGGACAACCCCGTCGACTGGTGGGAGTGGTGTGACGAGGCCTTCGACGTCGCTCGGGAGCGAGACGTCCCGGTGCTGCTCAGCGTGGGTTATGCGGCATGCCACTGGTGTCATGTCATGGCGCACGAGTCCTTCGAGGACCCTGACGTCGCGACGCTGATGAACGAAAGGTTCGTCAACATCAAGGTCGACCGGGAGGAGCGGCCCGATGTCGACACCGTCTATATGGAGGCGGTCCAGGCGATGACCGGTCGCGGCGGCTGGCCGATGACGGTGTGGCTGGACCACGATGGCCGCCCGTTCTACGCCGGCACCTATTTCCCGAGTGCTCCGCGGCACGGAATGCCGGCATTCGCTCAGGTGATCGAGGCTGTCTCGTCGGCATGGCGAGACCGTCGCGGCGACGTCTTCGAGCAGGCCGGACGGCTGGTCGCAGCACTTTCGAGACAGATCCCCCACGGCACCTCGCCCGGCATGAAGGAGCTGGCCGAGGCCTATTCGACGCTCGCAACGTCTTTCGATCCCGAATACGGCGGGTTTGGTGGGGCCCCCAAATTCCCGCAACAGCCAGTTCTCGAGTTCCTCCTGCGCTCGCTGGGCGAGCAATGGGCTCCTGATGCGGCCACGATGCTGGTCCAGACCCTGGAGGCGATGGCGCGAGGCGGTATCCACGATCAGTTGGGAGGCGGCTTCGCCCGCTATTCCGTCGACGCGACCTGGCTGGTGCCTCATTTCGAGAAGATGCTCTATGACAACGCCCAGCTCGCCCGTCTGTATCTCTGGGCCGGCATCGAGCTCGATCGTGAGGACTTCACCCAGGTCGCCCGTTCGACCCTCGAGTACATGGCCAGAGACCTCCGGCATCGGGCAGGCGGGTTCTTCTCGTCGGAGGACGCCGACTCTGAGGGTGTGGAGGGCAAGTTCTACGTCTGGTCTGTTGATGAGATGCGGAAGGTGTTGGGAACGGACGTCGAGGCCGTCATGGGCTACTTCGGCGTCACCGGGGCCGGGAACTTCGAAGGATCGAACATCCTTCATGTGGCGGGTGGAGAGCGCCCGCCTGACCTCGAAGGGTTGGTGCTGAAGCTGTTCGACGCCAGACGGGAACGTGTCCGCCCCGCTCTGGACGACAAGGTCATCGCCTCCTGGAACGGTCTCGCCATCCGTGCTCTCGCCGAAGCGGGTGCGGCACTCGACGAGGAGCGCTATCTCGAGCTGGCACGCGACGCAGCTCGCTTCGCCACCGAAGAGCTGACCGTCGACGGGGAGCTGATGCGCTCCTGGCGGGACGGACGGGTGTCGGTGCCGGCCTTCCTCGACGACCACGCCTCTCTCGCGGTCGGTCTCTTCGCCCTCTATTCGGCCACCGGCGAAACCGCCTGGTACGAGGAGGCCATGCGTCTCGTCCGACGTCTGGACAGATTCGCCGACGAGGAGGGCGCTCTCTTCACCACGGCCGGCGATGATGTGAGTCTGGTCAAGCGGCCCTCCGACATCACCGACAACCCCCTCCCCTCCGGGAACGGTCTGGCCGCCGAGGCCCTGCTGATGGCCTCTCTGCTCACCGGCGACAGCTCGTTGCGCGAACGCGCCGACCACGTCCTCGGTGCAGCCGGTCTCCTGGCCACCCGTCACCCGTCGATGGTCGCCCATCATCTCGCGGTGGCACTCGCCGCGCTCGACACCCGCGAGGTGGCGATAGTCGGGGAAGGGTGGCGGGATCTCGCCCGCGTCTTCTGGAGCCGATATCGGCCCGGAGCGGTGCTCGCTCCATCCTCTCACCCCACCGATGTCGTCCCCCTGCTCACCGGTCGCGAGCCCGAGGCCACCCTGGCGTTCGTATGTCGCGACATGGTGTGCGCCATGCCCACGGCCGACGCAGTCGAGCTCGCTGGCCAGCTGGCGGGTTGAGCGCACGAGGGCAGCAACGGGAATAACCGGAGCCTCCGCCTCATTGCCCCAGCAACACACATTCCCAGGAGCTCCATGCCAATCCACCGTCTCAACC
>JBAVPF010000507.1:0-1522 GCA_049692815.1 Acidimicrobiia bacterium | reverse complement strand
CTATAGACGAGGGGTTCCGAGTGGGCCCGGACTCGACCGGGCCCACTCGTTTCATGTCGATGACCGCGGCTACCAGCCCGCAGCCGCTCTGATGTTCTCCGCTGCTTGCTGAAGTGCATCGTCGGGAGCCGGGAAGTACCCGACCTCTCCGATGATGTCGTCGACGTGCTCCAGGTAGTAGGCGATGAACTCGGCCACCTGAGGCTTGGCGTCGATCACCTCTGCCACGGTGTACATGAACAGGGGTCGCGCGATCGGGTACGTCGATGCGTTCACCGACTCGTCGTTGGGCTCGATCGGGCCGTCACCAGCATCGACCGACACGACCGTGAGACGGTCAGCGTTCTGCTGGTAATAGGCATATCCGAAGAAGCCGATGCCACACGTGGTGGCAGTGTCATTCGGATCACAGCCGTCCTCGGCCACACCGTCGACCGTGAGGTTGTCGTCCTCACCGATCAGGTTGGCGCCACTGCTGAGAATCGGCGAGGGCTCGTCTGCCTCGTACTCATCCGGGTACACCACCTCGTTGAAGTAGTCGAACGTTCCCGAGTCGGTGCCAGGTGAGTAGGTGACCAGTTCATTGGCCGGGAACGACGGGTCGACGTCGGCCCATGTCGAGCCGGCGGGGAGGGAGAACGCAGTTGCGATCTGCTCCAGAGTCAACTCGGTGGCGAAGGTATTGCCCGGGCTGACGACCAGCGAGAGTGCGTCTGATCCGACGCGAATCTCGATGGGCTCGGAGCCCCAGGTGTCGAGGCAGCTCGCCTTCTCCTCGTCCTTGATCGCACGGCTGGCATTGGAGATGTCAGATGCGCCTTCGGAGCAGAACCGCTCGAAGCCGCCACCCGAACCGATCGAGTCGAGCCCGTACTGAGGCCCGCCTTCGTCCTCCCACATGGCCAGCATCGCCTGCGACAGCGGGAACACCGTGGAGGAGCCCGCCATGGCGATGTCACCGGGTGTCACATCGAGAGGGTCGATACACGGCAGACCGAAGGCGCATTCGTCCGTCATCGCCGCGCTGGTCGTTGTGGCTTCCATCGCTTCCGTTGTGTCGGACGAGGCGGCAGTGGTTGCCGTATCTCCTCCGCCTTCGGTCGTATCGGTGCTACTGCCGCCACATGCGGCTACGACCAATGCAAGAACCGCCAGCAAGGCGAACAGGCGGTTGGACTTCATTCTCATCTCTTTCCTTGCTCCTGATTGGGGACTCGGATTGCCTCCATAGGACCCATGACAGATCTCATGCGACGCGGGCAAGGTAAGGAGGGGCGTTAACCCGATGGCAATGTCCGGGTAAACGGAAAGTGAACAGTTGTTGGCCGCCTGCGGCGGCCGTACCAAGTACTCAGTACCAAGTACCAAGTACCCAATACAGACGCCGGTCGGCTGTGACTCCTGGCCGACTTCGGTTGAGTGGCTCCCAACGACCAAACCGGATCGACTGCCGGGGATCACTTCCAGGTGATGGCTACCGAAGTGGATCCGCCAACCGAACAGACGCCGGTCGGCCAGAGCT
>JBAVPF010000506.1:0-3456 GCA_049692815.1 Acidimicrobiia bacterium | reverse complement strand
TCTGACCGGGCAGGGCATGCTGGAGAGCGTCCCGGTCGAACTCACTCGAATCCAACGAACGGGGCAGTCCCTGGGACTGGAACAACGGGGTACCGACGCTGTCCGGCCCGTATTCGAAGAGGACGATGAAGATGTCGTCGGTGTTCATCAGTTCGGTGGCACCGGATCCGAAAGAGCCCCGTTGTGCGGGCAGAGGGAACGACCCGGCGTGTAGCACGGTTGGCTGGGAGGCTCCATGGGCCAACTGAGGGAAGCCGCCCCCGTCGATCGAGCCTTCCCACCCGGCAGGCAGGTCGACAGTCACGCCCGATTCACTCAAGCGAGTCACATCGCTCCGATCAGGATCATCAAGGCCCCGCCGAGAGTGAATGCCAATGCGGCTGTCCGGCGTACCGGGGGCCCGGCAGAGACCAGGCCCCGATTCCACGAGATGAGTCGTGAGGGCCTGTCGACGTAGCCGGCTGCGAGCAGCAGTATCGATCTACCGAATCCGAACGTTGCCCCAACGAGTGCGCCGGCCCCCGGGGAGACGGTGAGGAAGGCAGCGGCGAATGTCGCAAAGACGCCCCAGGTGACGATGTAGGTGAGGAAGCCGAGCCCGAGCTCGACTCCGAACGAGCCTCCGTATACCCAGCCGCGAAACGTCCCGATCCAGTGCTCATTCACCTGACGCGAAGGTCCCGGCGGGGTGGCCCCGAAGAGGTCGAGCCCTCCGGCGAGGAGAATCACCGCGGCGGTTGCCACCAGGATCGCGGCTGGAGTGACATCTGTCAGCGCGAGCGACCCTGCAAAGCCCAGCAGCAGCCCGACCGCGGAACCGGCGAGGACCGATCCGAGGGTGAAGGACGCAACCGTCAAACCCCATCTGTTGTGTCGTGACCGCTCGCCGAGCGGGTGGATGCTGGACAGCATCGACTCGCCTCAGGGAGACCATGTGGATCTGACCGCGGTGATGAGTGCAGCCACCAGGGCGATGACGAGTTGAGCCGTCATCACGAGAGAGGGTTCTCATAGAGGGAGGGGTCGCCGGGCTCGATCCCGGCGCGGCTCAATCGATCGTCGGTGAACTTCTGACGCTCCTCCGTGCTGAGCCGGGTGGGGTCGGTGTCGGCCGCCGACTGGCGGAACAGGCCGAGCAAATGTTCCATGTTGGTGGCGGATCCTTCCCCGATGACGCCACCGTCCCCGGCCACGAGCATGAAATATGGGGTCACGGGGACCTTGAAGTCGTCCCACGCCTCGTCTGACATGAGAAGCGTGACCTGTGCCGGGGCAAGCTCGGCGACCTTCGAGGGCGATTCCGCCCTCGGGCTCTTGGTCACTATGACTGGCCTCGTCGCGGGGGTTGGCATCGGCGGTGACCCGGCGAGCTCCTCCCAGAAGACGCGACAGCTCGCACACCCGGAGGAGAGGAAGGCGAGAAGGGTTTCGCCCCGGCCATGGGTCAGGGAGACCGTGGCGGCAGAGCCACGGACGTCGACGCCGGTGATGGTCTCGGTGGGGGCCTTTCCCAACCCGGTCGTCCCAAGGCGCCGGGCGTTGTCCGTCGAATCGCCCGATCCGACGCCGTCCAGCCTTCGCAGGATCTCGGCGTGACTCTTGAGGAGGCCTGCCATCAACACCAGGAGGAGAACGATTACGACACCCTCGATGACGACGACGGCGGTCATGCGTTTCGCCCCCATGTGGCGGGTCGGCCGTTGGGATTGCCGAACGTGAACGTCGAGTCGGACCCACCGGAGGACGGGGAATGGCGGATCTGCCATGTTCCGGCGTCGAACCAGCCGATGCCGGTCGATCCGTTGCCGTTCCAATCACCGGTCACCGGATATCCGTTGCCACTTCCGAAGGTGAAGTCGTAGTCGGGGGCGCCGGACGACGGAGAGTTGCGAAGCAGCCAGCGGTTTCCCCTCACCACTCCGATGCCGGTGCGCCCGTTGCCGTTCCAGTCTCCAACGACCGGAATGTCACCGGGTTGGCCGAAGGTGAAGTCGTAGGATGGGGTCCCGTTCCGGTTGGCATTGCGCAGCAGCCACCGGTTGCCCCGTACCACGCCCATGGTGTGGACGCCCGTGCCGTTCCAGTCACCGACGACCGGTATGTCTCCGGCACGACCGTATGCGACGACGAGCGCGGGGTCACCGGGGCCCTCGACCTGGCGGATGTACCAGACGAGTTGATCGTTGTTCCCCTCGAGGCCGTGTCGGGTGCCACGCACCATCCCCGCGGTGCGAACACCTGAGTTGGAGAAGTCGGCCATGATCGGGAAGTCGTCGTCGAGTCCGTACTGGAAGGTGGAGTTGGCGCCGCCGGATGTGAGGCTGTTGCGAAGCTCCCACGTGGTCCCGGTGATGACGGCCAGACGTGCCGGATAGGGCCCCTTGGGGGTGATATCGGGATGCAGCCCGGGGGCGTCGTGGCTGTATGTGCTTTGTGAGATGGCATCAGTGGTGCGACACGACGAGTCCCATTCCCATGGCGGTATGCAGGTGACGACCCTGCAGATGATCGCCCCGATGCAGGGCTCCTGGTTGTTGCATTGCCCGTATCGGAACCGTGTGCACGCGGTCTTGCGTTCGTTGCAGTTGTCGTGGCTGCAATGGCAGGGGAAGTCGGTGCAGGTGGCACTGCAGGTGCCGCTGGAACCGCACCCGCATGAGCACGCTTCGTCATGACAGTCCATGTAGTAGCGGTTGCCGCCGCCGCAATGGGTGTTGCCGGTGGCCCGCCACCAGCCGCCGACCAACGCTCCCGGGGGACAGGTGTTGACTCCGTAGATGTTGGCGCAGAAGTCGGTCCATCCGTCGTTGCAGCGTGTTCGTGAGCCGCATTGGGAGGGGACGATGGCGGCCTCGGCCGTCACCGGCCTGAGCAGATAGGTCGCCGGCGCGGCCACGAGAGCTGTCCCCACCATGGCCGCTCTGCGCAGGAACCCGCGGCGCGATGTCCTGGCATCGAGGAATCGCGATGCGGCGCTGACCAGCTTGGTGCTCACACTGTCTGCCTCAGGGCGAGGACCTGGGGGAGACGGTTCATGACCAGATAGGAGGCGACGACTCCGATCATGGCGAAGGAGACGTAGAGAGCCACTTCGGCAGGCGGTAGGGACCAGTCGATCGGCATCCGGGACAGCGCATACACCGCAATGAGGGAGATGGACGCCGAGATGTTGTAGACGACGTGTATGTAGTTGGGCGGGGTGTCCTCGCGGCCGAAGCAACCACAGGACTGAACCGGTATCCGCTTCCGCACTGCGCTAAACGTGAAGAGGGCGAACCCCAGATACAGACCCGACGCGATGACCAGGGCGGGCCCCCCTGTAACGAATGCCACCAGGGCGCTCCCTGCCTCGATCGTGCCCAGGGCATACGAGACAAGCCGCGAAGCGGGAAGCCGGGCCGCCCTCATGGCACCTGTGGTCGGTGCCGGGTCGATCAACTTGGCAACGCCGCTTGC
>JBAVPF010000505.1:0-6723 GCA_049692815.1 Acidimicrobiia bacterium | reverse complement strand
CCATGCTTCCCAGCCATCGACTGACGGCACCCCATCATCAGGAGACGCCGCGGACGGGGCAACCGAGGAAAGCACTACGACCACGGTGAGGCCCCCTGGCCCCGTTTCTTGTGACCCTCAGCCTCGGTACCGGGACACCAAGCTCCCACTCGGTGCCCCCTATATGGCACCCGGTGGCCTGCACGCGGTCGTATACGGCGACGTCCACGTCCTGACGTTCGACGGCGCGACGTACGCAAACCAGGCCGCGGGAGAGTTCGCACTGTTCGACAACGACGCCGCGACCATCCAGGTGCGCACCGAGCCATACGAGGATTCCGACGTGGTGTCGGTAGCCACCGCGGTGGCCGCCGGGATGGATGGGCACAAGGTGTCGATCCATGCCGACGGGGAAACGTACGTAGACGACGAGCTCACCGAGCTGACCCGGGGAGTTCCGATGTCCGTCGGGCAGGGTGCCGTGCTCCGGTCCCAGACTGGCTGGGTGCTGGCGTGGCCCGACGGGACTGCGGTCACGGTCAAGGCGTACGACGGCCATCTCTCGGTATTCGTCGACCCGGCGGCCGGCCCATCCACCGGGATGCTCGGTGATGGCGACGGTGACTCTGCCAACGATCTGGTCACCAGAACCGGTGCCACCATCGATCCGAGCACACCGTTCGAGTTCTTTTATGCGGAGTACATCGACAGCTGGCGTATCACCGATGACGAGTCGCTCTTCCACTACGAACCGGGCCAGAGCACGGGGACGTTCGCCATCGAAGGGTTCCCTGCCGCGGAGTCATCGGTCGACGCGCTGCCCCGTCAGACGAGAGAGGATGCCGAGGCGGCGTGTCGCGACCTCGCCATCACCAGGGAGGATCTCCTCCTGGACTGCATTCTGGATGTCGGCATCACCGGTGACCCCAGCTTCGCCTACCCCGTCTTCGAGGTCGAGGCATGGACGCCGGAGCTCGAAGCGGGCCCATCCAACGGCGGCCCCAGCTCCATCGAGGGGGGCCCGGACATATTGACGGTCGGCGACCTCACCTTCGCGTTTGGCCCGAACCCGCCCATTCAGGACCCGAGTGGCTTCCAGCCGCAGTGGACCTGTTCAGTGGATGACGGGTCTTTTCAGTCCACCAGCAGATATGTGGAGGCACCGGATCGCGAGATCGAAATCAACGTCGCCTATGTCGACGCAGACGCCAGCGGCACTGGCGAAGAGCGTTTTGAGGTTTTAGTCGAGCTGAACTCCCAGCCGTACGTCTGGATGGTCACCTACGTCGACCCGCCGCCAGGCTCGATCGACGAGCTCTCACTGGACGGGTCGACACTGCGTGCCAGCGGGACGGCCTATCTGAACGACCCGATCGATCCTGGCCTGTTTCCGTTTGCCCTACTGTCCGAGGGGAGCACCTTTCAGCCGTTCCAGCTGAACGTCAGCTGCGATCAGTAGCTGTGGGCGCGGGCCCGTCTCGTCCGAACCTGTCGGACGTCACTCCTAGCCTGAGACATGTGACATCACCTTGCCCTGTCCTGTTGGGGCGCTCCGTCGTCGTCGGTCGCGGAACCGCACCGCCTCGACATTGGGAGGACACACACGGTTTCGTGATCGACCAGGAGCTGTTCGACGATTCAGCTCGTCTGGAGAAAACGGTCGACGAGCTGCAGCGTTGTTACGTCACCCGCATCCCCTCCGTCTTCGTCCTCGACATCGACGCCGAAGTCCTCAACCAGCCTGAGACCACCGACGCTCCTCCCTACGAGCTCGGCGGCGAATTCACCTTCCTCCGGGAGCGGCTCACCAAGCTGATCTGGCACAACTCGTATGACGCCAGGTCGGGGGAGCTCATCTGGTGGTGGGCGCACAAGGCGGCGGCACGGCTCGACGTCACCGTCGGTGGGCCGGCGGACGTTGTCACCGAGGACGGCACACCGATCTGGATCGACGGAGGGCCACGACAGCCGCTCGACATCGACGGAGTCGTCGTCCATCACGAGTCGGTCGAGCTGGGCAGGCTCACACCGGTCCCCGAACCCACCGCACCCGACGCCGACCTGGCACCGGATCAGCTCGATGCGGTTTCCCATTTGGTGGGGCCGGCACGGGTGATCGCACCGGCGGGGTCGGGGAAGACCCGTGTCCTCACCGCACGGGTGCGCCACCTCATCGAAGACCGGGGTGTCGAGCCCGAGCTGGTCACCGCACTCGCCTACAACCGGCGGGCCGCCCGGGAAATGGTGGAACGACTGCCGGGAGGCGAGAGGCTCAACGTCCGCACCATCCACTCGATCGGCTGGGAGATTCTCCGCATGGGCAAGTCCGGCCTCCGTCTCATCGAAGAAGCCGAGCAGCGACGTCGTCTCGAGCCGATCACCACCGCACCGCCCCGGGCCAACACCGACACCATCGGCCCCTACATCGAAGCCCTCGACGAGGTCCGCATCGGGCTCCGTCACCCCGACGAGGTCGAGCTGAGCCGTGACGACGTGCCCGGGTTCGCCGACACCTCCCGCCGCTACCGGGAGCGCCTCGACCGTGCCGGGGAGGCCGACCACGCCGAGCAGATCTACGGCGCCATCGAAGTCCTTTGCGCCAACCCCGACATCCGGGCCCACTGGCAGGCCAAGTGCCGCCACCTCCTCGTCGACGAGTTCCAGGACCTGACCCCCGCCTACCTCCTCCTGGTCCGTCTCCTCGCCTCGCCCGGCATGAACGTGTTCGGAGTCGGCGACGACGACCAGGTCATTTACGGATACTCCGGCGCCGACCCCGGGTATCTGATCGACTTCGACGACCTGTTTCCCGGCGCCGGCCACCACGCCCTCGAGGTCAACTACCGATGCCCCGCCGACGTGGTCGAAGCCGCCTCCAACCTGGTCGGATACAACCTGCGCCGAGTCGAGAAGGCGATCCGCGCCGAGAAGGGGCACGAAGGACTCGAAGTGACCACCAGGTCCGGAGACGAGCTGGCCATCGTCGCCGCCGACCGGGTTTCCGAGCTCATCGATGGGGGAGTGCGGCCTACTTCCATCGCCGTGCTGTCCCGGGTCAACTCCAGTCTCCTCCCGGTCCGCATCGCCCTCGCCGAACGGGGCATCCCCTTCGACTCGTTGCTCGGGTCGAGCATCCTCGACCGCACCCTATTGCGGGCCACCCTGGCCTGGATCCGCATTGCCCTCGACCCCGAGACGATGACCCGCAACGACCTCTTCGAGGTGATCAGACGTCCCGGCCGGGGCATCACCCGGGTGTTTTCCGAGACGATCGGGCGGCGTCGCGGCCCCTTCGCCATCGACGAGCTGGCCCGGATGGGCACCTACCTCGACGGGCGACGAGGTGATCGTTGGGATGGGTTCTGCGACGACATCGTCACCGCCTCCGAAGCCACCGTCACCACACCACATCTCCTCGAAGTCCTCTCCGACGTGATCGGGCTCGACCGGGCCGCCCAGGCCCTCGACGCCGGGCGTACCCGGGCCGACCGTTCCGCCCAGGGCGACGACCTCACCGCCCTCCGACGTGCCGCCGCACTCGGACCTGGCCCTGCCGACTTCGAGCCCTGGCTGCGTAAGAGCCTGTCCACACCGGGCACACCCGACGGGGTGATGCTTTCCACGGTCCATCGGGTCAAGGGTCTGGAGTGGGATCACGTCATCGTGTTCGGGGCCGACCGGGGCGCCATGCCCCACGACCTCGCCGAGGACGTCGAAGAGGAGCGACGGGTGTTCCACGTCGCCATGACCAGAGGGAGGGAGACGGTGACCATCCTCGCCGACCGTGACCGGCCATCCCGGTTCCTCACCGAGATCGACGGCAGCGCACCGATGCCCACCGAGCCGCCACCGAAACGGGAGGATCACGAGACCGCGGCGATCCCCGACGGGATCCACGTCGCCGTCGGTGATGTGATCAAGATCAGCGGCGGGTACCGGGGAACCGTCGGCGAAGTCCTGGTGACCGGGGTGCTCCTGACCCTCGAGGCTGGAGCCACCATGGCGGTGCCCTGGGGGGAGAGAGTGATGAAGTCAGGGGCTCACGGTCGTCTGGCGCCGGGAACAGGCGCCGTCGACAGCGGGCTCGCCGACCGTCTCCGTGACTGGCGCCGGCAGCAGGCGCAGACTCAGGGTGTTCCCGCATACGTGGTGTTCAACGACAAGACCCTGGAGGCGTTGGCGGCTTTGCGGCCCTCCACGACCGAAGCCTTGCTCGGTGTCCCCGGGATCGGCCCCGCCAAGCTCGAGGCCTACGGCGATGAGCTGATCGACCTGATCGGTCTGGAGTAGAGGGATGGACGGCTGTGGCTGAGGAGCAGCAGCTCACATTCATGACGCGCCTCATCCCATATGACCCTTCACAGCGGGCCGGGAACGGGCGACGCTGTCATCGGAGGTCATTGTGAGCGAGTACAAGGTTCACCGGTTCGACCTGCAGATGACCGAGGACGCCGGGAACCTGGAGCGGTTTCTCAACGATCTCGACGGCGAGGTCGTCTCGATCGTGCCCCATGTGACGATGAAGGCATTCTGGGTCCACGTCGTCGACTTCCTGTATGTGATCGAGAAGCTCCCCGCCAAAATCACCAGCGGCGTGTAGCCGGGTAGCGCCGGGGATATCGCCTATGACGTCTCGTTGAAGGCGACCGCCGCCCGGATCAACGTCTTGAAAGCGGCCTCGTCGAGATCGTCTCCCTCAAAAAGGTCGATGGCGCGTCTCGTGCCCGCGCTGAGACTGGAGTTGAAGAGACCCGCCGGGTCGTCGAGCGACGCCCCCCGGGCGAAGGTGAGCTTGATCTTGTCCTTGTAGGTCTCACCCGTGCAGATGATCCCCTCGTGGTACCAGGTGGGGACGCCCTCCATCGAGTTGGACGGCTTGCGCCACTTCACCTCTTCGACCACGTCAGGGTCCGCCTCCATGATGAGGTCGCGAATTCGGGAGAGCGTCACCGCCCTCCAGTCGTTGGACTGGCTCATCGTCACCGGAGTATATGGACGGCCTCTCAACGTCTTGGATCACGCCAATGGACGTCACGACAGACGGTGCGGCCGGCCGAAGTGGTGCGGGGTAAAATTCATCCATGAGGGAGATGATCGACAGGGGGGCCATCCATCCCTTCACCCTTCGCTTCCTCGATGCAGATCTCGAAGCTCGATTTCAACGGGAAGAAGGCTCAGCCGGCCTATCGGGCTACAGGATCATCACCGGCGCCACCGCTCTCATGTGGGCCATGGCTGCCATTCTCATCCCGATGGGATCTCATATCCCATTCGAGATGGCGGCGATGGCGAGCGGGACGATGGCGGTGGTGGGTTTGGTGGCTTGGGCCGCCTCGAGATGGGCCTCGACTATGGACCGCCAACACCTGCTGGCTTCGATCCTCACCTCGGCCAACGGGCTGGCGATCCTGCTGCTGGCGAGTGTCGGCGACTTCGTCGAGGGCTATGCGGTGGGAGCGATCATGCTGCTGTTCCTCTTTGGGTTCGTCTCCCGGACTCGCTTTGTCTATGCCGCCATCCGCACCACGGTGATAGCTCTGGGGCTCGCCCTGGTCGTCGCGGTTTACGACGACCCGAGCAGCCTCATCCTGGACGTCTTCTTCTTCCTGGGAGCATCGGTTGGGAGTCTGGTGGGGCTTCGCATGCTGGAAAGCAATCGGCGCCGGTCGTGGCATCAGGATCTGGTCATCGAGGAGCAGAAGGACGCCATCGACAGCGAGCGAAGAGAGTCCGAGAGACTGCTCCTCAACGTACTGCCCGAGAGCATCTCGAAACGCCTCCGGCGGGGCGAGAGCCCGATCGCCGACGACTTCTCCGACGCCACGGTCCTCTTCGCCGACATTGTCGGGTTCACCCCGATGGCTTCGGAGTTGACGGCCGGAGAGGTCGTCACCATGTTGAACGGGCTGTTCTCTCAGTTCGACGAGCTCGTCGCCGCAAGAGGTCTGGAGAAGATCAAGACGATTGGTGATGCCTACATGGCTGTGGCCGGCCTTCCAGAACCTCAGGTAGACCATGCCTACCGAATGGTCGATCTGGCGCTTGCGATGCAGACCTGCACCATCGATTCCGGGCTCTTCTCCGGTCTGTCGATTCGCATCGGTGTTCACACCGGACCCGTGGCGGGAGGCGTGATCGGGACCCACAAGTTCGCCTACGACGTGTGGGGCAACACCGTGAACGTGGCATCCCGACTGGAGAAGGCCGGAGTCCCGGGCCGGGTTCAGGTGAGCGAGACCACGAAGACCCTCACCGAGGACGAGTTCACATTCGAGAACAGGGGAGTCGTGGAGCTACGTGGGGTCGGCTCTGCTACGACCTACCTCGTTGTGGGGCCGAAGGGATCCAACCCGACGAGCACAGAACGCACGGCTACCGCAGACCGGGTTGTCGTATCCGAGTGATCTCGCCCACCCGGCAGGACCATCGATCACATGTGATGTGCGGTCAGGCGGGTTTGATCGGCTAGTCCTCGTCGCTCTCGTCGATCGCCTTCTCGGGGTTGTAGAAGTCGAGTCTGTCGACGGGCATCACGACAGACGACAGGATGTTGGCCAGATGCCCGCTGATCCTCTTGATGTATCGATAGAAAAGGGCTCGAGGGGCGGCGTAACGACTGGGCTCCGTCGACATGACGAACCTGGTGACGTGACGGTCGTAGTGGCTCTCGTCCTCCCCGATCAGCTGGATCAGCTCGTGCACACGCTCGGTGTCCTGCTCGGCGAACGTCTCACGGGTCTCCTT
>JBAVPF010000504.1:0-3790 GCA_049692815.1 Acidimicrobiia bacterium | reverse complement strand
GATCTGGTCGATCAGCTCCGCGGTGCGGGCGTCGATCAAGCCGATCTCGTCCGGATTGGCCGTTTGGAGACGGTCGGTGATGAGGGCCGCGATCGCACCTCTCTTGGTGAGGATACTGCGCCGCGCTGCCTCCGTCGGGTGGGCCGTGAAGACCGGTCTGACCTCGAGCCGGCCCACGATCTCCTCGAGGAGGGACTCCTCGACCTCCGTCTCGACGATGCGGTCTACGGTCGCCCTCAGGTAGCGGTCGTCGCTGGCGAGGTCCTCGATCCGATGGACCTGCTCGGCGACGTTGGCCAGGTAGAAGTAGGTCGTGAAGGCCCTGACGATCGGGATGACGTCGATCGTGTCGAGCCCGGTGAGGAGGTCGTTCAACTCGGCTGCGGCGTCGGCGCTGCCACCCCTCCGTGCCGACTTGCCCAGAGAGCGGACCTTCTCCACGAGATCGAGGAGGTGCTCACCGTGCTGTCGCACCAGAGCGTCTCCCAATTGATGGCCCAGCCTGCGGATGTCCGCTCGGAGCGAGTCGTCCTGTCTCGTCACGGACCTGAGGCTAGGTCAGGCGCAGGCCTCGTCGGCCGTTGTCGCCACCGACCCGTCGATCCCCTCCGGGTCCTCGATCAACTGCTGGACGGTCCGCCTGATCCGCTCCACGTCAGGTATCGGGTTGGCGGTGTCGGTCCAGCCGACGCTCCAGGTGGAGTCGAAGCCGACCACCGATATCCGTCGCGCATCGACCTCCAGCAGAAGCCTGACCAGGTCGGGCACCTCATCCAGCGGCAGGTCGGTGGTGACGTTCTCCTCGATGACGTCGAGGACCCCGCCGAGATGGGCAAGGAGCTCGAGGGGGTTGGTCTGGGTCGCCAGCGCGGCGACGATGCATCGTTGCCGCGCCATGCGGGCGTAGTCGGACGACCCGTATCGGGCTCTGGCATACGCCAGCGCCTTCCCCCCGTCCAGCGTCTGCACGCCCGGGCGGATCTCGATCATCTCATAGCCGCCGGTGACCGGGTCGTAGAGCGGGGCGTCGACCGTCTTGGAGACATCGACGCTGACACCACCGAGGACGTCCACGAGACCGGCGAAACCGGTGAGATCCACCAGGATGAAGTTGTCGATTTCGAGCCCGGTGATGTAGCTAACGGCATCGACGACTGCCGATGCCCCGGGGTCGACACCGGGGAACCGGCTCGGATGGGAGCGACCCCAGCCGTAGACGTGGCCGAGTTGTCTGACCGGCACGGGAGAGCCGTCGGTGAGTTTGACCCCGCCGAAGTTGCGGGGCACCCCCACCAGGGTGGCGTCACCGGTGACCGGGTCCACGGAGGCGACGATCATGGTGTCGGTGCGGAGGCCTCCCCGGCCCGGACCGGCATCCCCTCCGAGCAGGAGGACGTTGAGCCGGTCCTCACCGAACGGCCGCCAGGGCACCGCCTCCACGTCGTCGAGGACGTCGTCGGTGTATTGGCCGGGTGCCCCGTTCACGACGCCGAGCTCGATCTTGGGAATGGTCGTGGTTGTCGTCGAGGTGGTGTCCGGTGCTGCGGCGACGGGCGTCGGGGCAGGGGCGAACACCGTGAGGAGGGAGTCGCGCGCCTCCAAACCCACCCACGCCACGGCCACATGAGGCAGGGCCACGAACAGAGCCAGCAGGATCGGGGTGAACCGACCATGCCCTCCGCTCGCCCACCAGGCGTGACCGGTGGCGAAGAGACGCACGGCCGCGATGACCATGTTGATGAGCACCAGCTCCAACAGGACGTCCGGGTTCGACAGCCAGACGGCCAGCTCCACCGGCTCGACAAAGAGGAACAGGGTGAGCCCGGTGATCAGGAGCAGCCCGGTGAGGAGGATCAGGGCCTTTCCCAGCCGTCTCCTGTGGACGGCCAGCTGGCCCCAACCCGGCAGGAGGGTGGAGCGCATGGCCACACCCAACGATGATGGAGAGGGGTCTCCGGGCATGACCCTTCAACGAAGCCGTGCAGGCCGCTGGTTCCTCGTGGTGCGGCCTTCGACCCCTACGTGGCGTGACGCTCGAGCTTGGCCAATGCGTCAGTCGCCTCCCGCCGGGTCGATACTCCGAGCTTCCCGTAGATGGCGGAGATGTGATGCTCGACGGTCTTCGGGGACAGAAAGAGCCGGCCGGCGATCTCGCCGTTGGTCAAACCCTCCCCGATCAGATCGAGGACCTCCAGCTGGCGGTTGGTCAGCCCGGCCGGGTTGGCCCTGGTCTGCCGGGTGGGCCCTCTGGGGACCACGCTGGCCCCTGTCTCGCGGAGATGGGCACGCACCCGGTCGGCCATCGGGCGGGCGCCGAGCGAGTCGAATACCTCGAGAGCCTCCAGCTGCGCCTCTTCGGGGCCTTCGGCCAGGGAGAGGCCGACCTCGTAGGGGCAGCCGATGTCCCGCCACAGCGCGGCGGCTTCCTCCCATCGCCCCTGCATCTGGAGGTGGAACGGCTCGGCTGCCCCCTCCGGCGGCCTGTCGATGGCGCCCACTCTCCACATCCAGTAGCCGATCTCACCTCTCGCCCACGCGCTCTCCGTGTCCAGGGCGCGGTCGAAGGCGGGCGCCAGCACGTCGACGGCATCCTGTCCCCGGCTCGACAGCCATAGATGCTCGGCGCGCCCGCAGATGGCATTCCAGGCATGCTGGAGCTCGTGGCGCCGGCCCACCTCGACCATTCTGTCGAGCACATCGATGCCTCGGGGGTCCCCGCGACGGACGTGCACCCGCCCGAGGACGCTCATCGCGGTCAGCATCGCTATGCCGTTCTCGTGCGCAGTCGTGCGGGCCACCAGGTCGGCGAGCTCGATTGTGTCGTCCCATCGTCCCTGTTCGAACGTCACCCTGGCCATCCAGGACCTGTCATAGCCGACCCGGAAGTCCTCGTCGGTGGCCAGGCCGCGCTCCACTCCCTCTCCCAAAGCCGGGATCGCCCGCGCATAGGCACGGGCCTCCCCGCCCCCGGAGCCGAGCATGCTCAGCGCAATGGCCACCCGTTGCTGGTTCCCTTCTCGTTTCGCCTCCTCCAGGCTCCTCTCCAGGATGACGATGCCGATCTCGGGGTCGCCGGCCACCAGGTGGGTGGTCCCTTCAATCATCTCGATGTCCCAGAGGAGATCAGGATCGGCTTCCTCGGCCATCTCCCGGGCCACCTCCACGTCGTCGAGGGCACGAGTCCCGTGGCGGGAGAGCATGTTCTGGTACGCCGAGATGTAGTGGGCCTCAGCCAGCTCGGGAGTCACTCCGTGCGGCTCGAGCACCACTATCGCGTCTCTCTGTGCCTCGGCGGCCCCGGCGAGGTCGCTGGTGCGCCATCTCGCGGTGGACAGGGCGATGAGGGCCTTGCCCAACTCCCGCCAACGGCCGGTCGCCCGGTAGTAGGACACGGCGGACTCCAGACGACCGGTCGCCTCCACGTGCCGATCGACCACACCGAGCTCGACCGCAACCTCCACCAGTAGCTGTGAGAAGAGCTCGTCTGCGATGCGGTCGGGGTGGTTCAGCGCGGCCTCGTAGAAGGAGATCGCCTCCTTGTGAGCCCCTCGCGCCGATGCCTCTCGCGCCGCCCGAGGGCCGTGCTCGATGATCCTCCCGACGTCTCCGGCTCGGATCGCATGGTGGGCGAGACGGGCCAGGTCGGGCTCATCGTCCTCGTCGAGTAGAGCGAGCATCCGTCTGTGGAGCCCGAGCCTCCTGGCCGGCGGCATCGACTCCTCGACAGCCGAGCGCGCCAGCTCGTGGCGAAAACGGAGGCGGTGCTCGTCGCCGACGAGCACTCCGGCGG
>JBAVPF010000503.1:0-4104 GCA_049692815.1 Acidimicrobiia bacterium | reverse complement strand
CCATAGGGTCTTCGTCAGCAGCGCCGATGATGTCAGCCGTGGCCAGACCGCGGTTGTCGTAAAGCCTGAAGACTCTCTTCTCCCCGGGCACCGCCATCTTCTCGATGTTCTCCGAGATCTTGATCGCCGGCCTCCAACTCCCTGTCTCATCGTCGATTGCCACCAGCTTGTAGACGCCTCCGAGTGCCGGGTCTCCGTGTGAAGTGATGAGTCGCGTGCCTACGCCGAACGTGAGGCGCCCTATCAAGGCCTCGGAGTCCAGCCCGTATCGCGAGGCTTCGGTCTCCAGCTGGGAGAGGATCTGCCAGATGACCAGCTCATCCAGGTCGGAGGAGAGGACGATGCTCACATCTGAGAAGCCTGCCTCGTTCAGGAGAGCCGCCGACTGGATCGTCAAATACGCCAGGTCACCCGAGTCGATGCGTATCCCCACCGGGTCATGACCGGCCGATTTCAGCTCAGCGAAGACCTCGATGGCGTTTGGGACTCCGGAGCGGATCACGTCGATCGTGTCGACGAGGAGCACGCACTCATCCGGGTAGAGATCGGCAAACCTGCGGAATGCGTCCAGCTCGGTGTCACCGAGGGCCATGAAGGCCTGGACCATGGAATGGGCGTGGGTCCCCTTGGGATCCAGTCCCACCGCATGCGAGAGGGCGACGTTCGACGTGTAGTCGGCACCTCCAACCAGGGCGGCTCGTCCCCCTGCGTGGACTCCCGAGTGAGGCCCGCGTCTGAAGCCGAACTCGAGGACCGTGCTGCCTCGCGCAGCGTCCTCCACGCGCGCAGCCTTGGTGGCCACGAGCGTGGGGTAGTTCATCCGGTTGAGGAAGGCCGTCTCCAGTATCTGGGTCATCGCGATCGGCCCTCTCACGGTGGCGATCGGGGCATTGGCGTGCACCACGCGGCCCTCGGGAACGGCCTCCACCTCGATCTGGGAGAAGTCACCATGGTCGTACAGCCATTGGAGGAAGTCCGGGTGGAATCGCCGGGCGCCGCCGGGACGTTCCTGTCCTCGAAGCAAGTCGAGGTCGGCCCTCTCGAATCGAACGTCCTGCATCCAGTCGAGCAGCCACCCGAGACCCGCGGTGACGCAATAGCCGGCCTGATGGGTCCCGTAGTCGGGATACCTGCGGAAGTAGTAGTCGAACTGGGCGCGTCTGTCGGCGAGCCCTTCCTTCCAGTAGACCTGAGCCATGGCGAGCTGGTATTGATCGGTTCCCAGGATGCCGCCAAGTCTCTCAGTGCTCGCCATGGGAGGGATGATGCCAGGCCTGACCCGTCACCGGGAGAAGACGAGAGTCTCCAGCAGATCAGCCACTGCCGCCACGTCATCGACTCGGAATCGGGCAGCAGTGTCGCCCTCCCCCACCTTGACGCCCACATCTTCGGGGTGGAGCCGCTCGAAGACGGTCTCGTCTGTCCTGTCGTCGCCTATGAAGATGATGGCGTCGGCTTCGGCCCCGACTTCGAGCACTGCATCTGCCTTGGTTCTGGTCCCGACGCTGAGCTCGAGGACTTCCTTTCCCTCCAGGACGGTGATGCCGGCGTGCCCGGCGGCCCAGTCACGTAGGGCGGCCAGGGCATCGTCGGCCAAAGGTGCCGCCACCCTCCTCGTGTGAAAGGTGACCGAGCGTTGCTTGATCTCCACGGTCGAGCCGGGTGTCGCCTTGCCCAGCTCGCCGATCAACGCAATCGCCTCTTTCAGGACCTCCGGTTTCGGCTCTTCGACCCCGATGTCGTTCCCGTGCTCGCCGATCAGGCTCACACCCGGGATCTCGCCGAGACGTTCCCGGAGATCGGACAACGACCGGCCCGACACGACCACCACCTCCACGCCCGGCATGCGGGCTAGCGCCCGGAGAGAATCGACGGCGCGGCGATCGGGGACGGCCAGGTCAGGGTGCTCGACGATGGGTGCGAGAGTGCCGTCGAAGTCGGTACCGATTACGACGGTGTCCAAACGCATGACCTCGGCGAGCGCCCGCGTCAGCGTCAAAGCCCGAGGGCTCCCAGACAGCGATCGGCCCACCAGAAGACGTCATGCGACTTGACCGACCGTCGCAGTGCCCGCATCCGAGTGCCAACACCCTTCGAGCTGTCGATGGCCTGCTCCAGGGTCGCGGCGAGGCCGTCCAGATCGTAGGGATTCACGATATGGGCCTGTCGTAGCTGTTCGGCGGCGCCGGCAAATTCGGAAAGGATCAGGGCCCCCGTCTCGTCGTAACGGGTAGCCACGTACTCTTTGGCGACGAGGTTCATCCCGTCTCGCAGTGGCGTCACGAACATGACGTCCGCAGCCCGGTAGTACGCGACCAACTCGTCCATGGGCACGCTGCGATAGAGATAGTGGATCAGCGGCCGGCCGACCTCGCCGAGATCGCCATTGATCCGGCCCACGAGGCCATCGATGTCCTCTCGCATCTTCTTGTAGTGGTCCACGTCCTCACGACTGGGCACCGCGATCTGGATGAAGACGACATTCCCTCGCAGATCGGGGCGACGCTCCACCAGGGCCTGTAGCGCCCGCATCCGGAAGTCGATTCCCTTGGTGTAGTCGAGTCGATCGACTCCGAGCACCACGACGTCGGGTGCCCCCAGTCTCGCTCTGGTGGCCTCGACCGTCTCCTGAGTCTCCGGCGACCGGGCGAGGCGGTCGAACACCGACGTGTCGATCCCAATCGGGGCGACTTGGAGTGTGACTTCCCGACCCTGCCAATGGAGCTTCGTGCCGGAGCCACTGGCACCGAGCAGCTCTCGGACTGCGTGGGCAAAGTTGCGTCGACTGGAGCGGGATTGAAAAGCCAGTACGTCGGCACCCAACAGCCCCTCCAGGACCTGACGGCGCCAGGGCATCTTGGCGAACAGTTCGACGGGAGGGAAGGGGATGTGGAGATAGAACCCGATACGGTGGACGCTGGCCAGCGAGCGAAGCATCTGAGGGACGAGTTGAAGCTGGTAGTCCTGCACCCAGGCGATGTCCGACGGGGAAAGGGTCGACGCGGCAACCACGGCGAACCGCTCGTTGATGGCGCGATAGGGATGCCACCAGTGACGATGGAACTGAGGTTCCCTCACGGCGTCGTGATAGAGCGGCCAGAGCGTGCCGTTGCAAAAGCCCAGGTAGAAGCCTTCGTAGTCGGCCTGGCTGAGAGTCACCGGCACCTGTTTGATGCCACCGTGTGAGAAGGCGGGGAAGTCCCGGTCGGAGATGCCGCTCCACCCGACCCAACTCCCCCTCGTGTCACGGAGGATCGGAGTGAGGGCCGAGACGAGGCCTCCGGGGCTGACGGTCCACTCCTCCTTCGTCTCATCGAAGGCGACGGGGAGTCGATTGGCGATCACCACGACGCGACGATTGGCCTCGCTCACACGATCAACCTAACCGCGCCGCGCCTCGGCCATACTCTGGCTCATGTCCGTTGGCGGAAGCACCAGAGCGATTGTGGCCGCAATGGTCGCCAACGCGGGAATCGCCGTCGCCAAGTTCGTTGCATATCTGGTCACCGGTTCCGCATCGATGCTGGCCGAGGCCATCCACTCCGTGGCCGACACCTCCAACCAGGGGTTGCTTCTCCTGGGAGGGCGAAAGGCCGCGAAGCTCGCCGACGACCGTCACCAGTTCGGTTTCGGCCGCGAGAGGTACTTCTGGGCTTTCGTCGTGGCCATGGTCCTCTTTGCCCTCGGCGGGTTGTTCTCCATTTTCGAGGGGGTCGAGAAGATCACCCACCCGCATCAGCCCGAGTCGCTGGGGTGGGCCGTTGGCGTTCTCCTCTTCGCCATGGCCGCCGAAGGCGCGAGCTTCCGCACCGCCATCCGGGAGGCAAGACATCTGAAAGGCAACCGGTCCTGGTGGCGATTCGTGCGGGCTTCACGCAATCCCGAGTTGCCGGTTGTGCTCCTGGAGGATGCAGGGGCCCTCCTCGGCCTGGTTCTGGCGCTCGCCGGGGTCAGTCTCACCGCAGTGACCGAGAACGGTCTGTGGGATGGCTTGGGCACTCTCGCCATCGGGATCCTCCTCGTGGTGATCTCGATCGTGCTGACCGCCGAGATGAAGTCGTTGTTGATCGGCGAAGCCGCGACGGAGGAGCACGTGGCGGCTCT
>JBAVPF010000502.1:0-5659 GCA_049692815.1 Acidimicrobiia bacterium | reverse complement strand
CCCCAGGGTCGGCGAGACGTGGGCCGTGCCTGCCGCGGGACGAGCCTTCGCCCTCGGCGGTCTCTTCGCAGGGAGTGCCGCGCCGCTGCTCGTGGTGGTTCCCGGGGAGAACGAGGCGGCGGACCTCGTCGAAGACCTGACGCTCTTCGTGGACGACGTGGTCCTGGCGCCTGCCTGGGAGACCCTCCCCTTCGAGCATGTGTCACCAAACATGCAGACGATGGCCCGGCGTGGCATGGCCCGGCACCTGCTCCGTGGCGACGGGCCCGCTCTGGTCGTGGCCTCGGTGCGGTCGGCCATCCAGAGGGTCAGCGATTCCCCGGTGGCGCCTTTTCGTTGTGAGCGGGGCTCGGAGGTCCCCTTCGCCGACGTGGTGGGGACTCTGTCCGGGCTCGGCTATGTCAGGACGGATCGGGTGGAGGCCCGTGGGGAATTCGCGGTCAGGGGTGGCATCGTCGACCTGTTCCCTGCGCAGTCGGACCGACCGGCGCGCATCGACTTCTGGGGAGACGAGGTCGAGGAGATCCGCGCCTTCTCGGTCTCGTCGCAGCGATCGATGGAAGCCCTCGACTCCGTGGTCGCCTACCCGGCGCGGGAGTTGAGGCCCGACGACGCACTCGCCGCCAGGGCCAGCGATCTCCTCCATGTCGAGCCGTGGGCGGCCTCGACGTGGGACCGCATCGCCGCGGGCCAGCTCTTCGCCGGGATCGAGTCATGGCTCCCATGGCTGGCGCCGGATCGCTGTCTCGTCGACGAACTGCCCGACGGGGGTCGTCTGGCACTGGTGGAACCCGCGCGTGCCCTCGACCGGTGCAGGGACCTGGTGAAGGAGGAAGCCGAGCTAGCGAATGCGCTGGCACCGACGTGGGGCGAGAGCGCTCCGGGGGCGGGCGAGCATCCACCATTGTTTCTCGACCTCGAGTCTGCGCTCGGCTCCCGGCCCCACCTTCGCATGCCCTCTGCACCGTCCGGCCCCGAAGATCCCGTTCTACGGGTGAGCTCGCTGGATGCCGTGGCCGGCGACCCGGAATCCGTTGCCGCCGGGCTCCGAGCCTTGATCGAGCGTGGCATAACCACGGTGGTCGCCATGGACGGGGACGCGGCGGCCGATCGCGTTGCCCGCACACTGAGTGATGAGGGTCTGGCCATCGAGCGCGTCCCGGGGCTCACCCGCCCCGGCTCCGCCGTGTTGCCAATTGGCATACACAGGGGCTTCGTCTGCTCGGAGCTGGGTGTTGCGGTGCTCGGCGAGCACGAGGTGGCGGGTCGGAGACGAGCCCATAGACGGCCGGCGTCCACCGCTGCGCAGGCACGCCAGCAGTACCGCGATCTCACCGAAGGGGACTACGTCGTCCACTATCAACACGGGATCGGGCGTTTCGAAGGTCTGACATCCAGGACCATGGTCGGTGTCGAGCGTGACTACATCGTCATCGCCTACGCCGGGTCGGACCGTCTCTATGTGCCGGTGGACCAGCTGGCCGCGGTCAAGCGCTACACGGGCGGGGAGACGCCGCGCGTGTCACGCATGGGGGGGAAGGACTGGTCCGAGCAGAATGCGCGGGTCCGCAGGGAGGTTGCGGCGGTGGCCGCCCAGGTCGTGGAGTTGCATCGGCAGCGGGCCATGGCCGCCGGCCATGCCTACGACCCCGACACGCCATGGCAGCGGGAGCTGGAGGCGTCGTTCCCCTTCGAGGAGACCAACGACCAGCTGAGGGCCATCTCGGAGGTGAAGGCTGACATGGAGGACGCCCGCCCGATGGACCGCCTTATATTCGGTGATGTCGGCTTCGGCAAGACGGAAGTGGCCATGCGGGCGGTGTTCAAGGCGGTGCAGAGCGGCCGGCAGGCGGCGGTGCTCTGCCCCACGACGCTCCTTGCCCAGCAACACCATCAGACCTTCAGCGAACGCCTCGCCCCATACCCGGTGAAGGTCGAGGTGCTCTCGCGGTTTCTCACCGCCAAGCAGGCGGCGCGGGTGCTGGCCGGGCTGGCGAGCGGAGAGGTCGACGTGGTGATCGGAACGCATCGTCTCCTCTCCGAGGACGTGACTTTCGCCAATCTCGGCTTGCTGGTGATCGACGAAGAGCAGCGTTTCGGTGTCTCCGCCAAGGACGCCATCAAGAGGCTGAGCGTCGATGTCGACGTCCTCACCCTCACAGCCACTCCCATACCCCGCACCCTGGAGATGGCACTCACCGGGATCCGTGATGTCTCACACATACGCACGCCTCCCGAGGACCGGCATCCCATCCTCACCTACGTCGGCCCCTTCGACGATCAGGCGATTTCTGCTGCGATCAGACGTGAGCTGCTCCGGGAGGGCCAGGTCTTCTACGTGCACAACAGGGTGCAGTCGATCGAGCGCGCCGTCACCCATCTCCGGGAGTTGGTCCCGGACGCCCGGTACGAGGTGGCCCACGGCCAGATGTCGGAGGGCCGCCTGGAGCAGGTGATGATCGACTTCTGGAACCAAGCCTATGACGTCTTGGTGGCCACGACGATCATCGAGTCCGGACTCGATCTTCCCCAGGTCAACACGTTGATCGTGGAGCGGGCCGACCTCCTGGGCCTGGCTCAGCTCTACCAGCTCCGGGGCAGGGTGGGGCGGTCCAGCCAGCGTGCCTACGCCTATCTCTTCCACCCTTCGGAGAGGAGCCTGTCCGAGGACGCCCACCGCAGGCTGGAGGCGATCGGTGAGGCCACCGACCTCGGCTCCGGCTTTCAGCTGGCCCTCCGCGATCTGGAGATACGCGGGGCCGGGTCGATCCTGGGTGAGATTCAATCCGGCCATATCGCCGCCGTCGGCTTCGACCTCTACACCGAATTGGTGGCGGAGGCCGTGTCCGAGATGGAAGGCAGGGAGGCGGTGGAGCCGGCACCACCGGAGGTGCGGATCGACCTCCCCGTCGACGCGCACATACCCGAGTCCTACATCGAGGACCAGGGTCTTCGTCTCGAGGCGTACCGACGGCTCGCCGGGGCGGTCACCGACGCCGACGTGGACGACGTGGTCGTCGAGTGGGTGGATCGCTTCGGGGACCTGCCCCCCGAGGCAGGCTCGCTCATCGACTTGTCCCGTCTGCGATCCCAGGCAATCCGGGCCGGTCTCGCCGAGATCGTGAAGCTGCGTGACGAGATCCGCTTGGGCCCTGTGGACCTCAAGCCTTCACAGGAGGTCAGGCTGGAGCGGATACGCAGGGGCTCGGTCCTCCGCGCCGCCGAAGGCGTTGTCTTCATCCCGGCGACCGAGCCGCTGATCCCGGGGTTGATCGAGTTCATCACCGCGATGTGGCCGCCCGAGTCCCATTAGGCCTCGTCACCGGCCTACCATCACGCCGGTCTTCCCCTCAGAAGGATCCCCGTTGAAGAGACTCTCGTATTTCCTCGTCGTCGGTGCCGTGGCCCTGGCTGCTTGTGGGTCGGGCTCGGGTGCGGTCGCTGCGACGGTCAACGGCGAGAACTTGACGGTCGGCCAGATCGAGGCTCTGCTCGACACCGACGGGGCCACGGTCAGCAAGGATCAGTTCGCCCAGTTCCTGGGCTTTCAGATCCAGTGGCTGATAGCCGAGGCGGCGGCGAAGACCGAATACGGGCTGGCCCCCACCGACGATGAGATCACGGCCGAGGCCGACCGCATCTTCAACGAGGTGTCGGCCGACGGCGAGACGCGAGCCGACTTCCTCTCCTCCCGCGGCTTCACCGAGCAGTTCCTGCGCAACTACGCCAGGCAGAGTCTCTTACAGACCGAGATAGGAGACCGCTACCTGGCAGACACCCCGGAGCCGACGCAGGAAGAGGTCGACGCCCAGCGTGATGGCTCCACGTCCGTTTGCGTATCACACATCCTCGTCGACACCGAACAAGAGGCGGAGGACGTGATGACCCGGCTCGGTGACGGGGAGGACTTCGCCGCCCTGGCCACCGAGCTGTCGACCGACACCGGGTCGGCCCCTGCCGGCGGAGACCTGGGATGTGGGGCACCCAGCCAGTACGTGGAGTCATTTGCCGAAGCGGTGAAGGCCGCCCCGATCGGTGAGGTCTACGACCAGATCGTCGAATCCACCTATGGCTTCCACGTGATCATGGTCTCCGACCGCACCGTGCCCACCGACGAGGAAGCGATTCAGCTCTTCAAAGACGACGCGGTGGCGACGCAGATGCAGGATTGGTTCCTCGCCGCGGTGGAGGCGTCGGACGTCACCGTCACCGAGGAGTACGGGACGTGGGACTCGACTTCGCTGTCGGTGGTGCCTCCCGCGTCCTGATGATCACGATCGTCGGGCTTGGCCCCGGCACTCTCGACGGAATAGCAACACCCGTGCGAGAGCTCCTCCTGGATCCCGGGACTCACGTCGTGGTGAGAACCCTGATGCACCCGGCGGCGGCCGATCTGGCCGGGTTGCGGCAGGTCGAGTCGTGTGACGACCTGTACGAGAGGTCGGAGACCTTCGACGACGTCTATACCGCCATCGTCGACCGGGTCGTGGAGCGAGCCGGGCACGGGCCGGTGATCTACGCCGTACCGGGCAGCCCGCTCATCGGTGAGTTCGCCGTGCAGAGCCTGCTTCGGTCTGGCTCACCGGTCGAGATCGTGCCTGGCGTGTCGTTCGTCGATGCGATCCTGACCGAAGTCGGGTACGACCCCCTCGACCGCGGTCTCCAGGTCCTCAACGCCCACGAGCTCCCCGACCCTCTCGTCCTCGACAAGCCGACGATCATCGGGCACCTCGACCGTCCCGAGACCCTGGCCGGGGTGCTCGACTCCGTGGCGAGGGTGACGCCGGAAGGATCGACGGTCACCGTCTTGTCCGATGCGGGAGCATCCGCGAAGAGGGTGGTGACCGCGACTCCGTCGGAGGTGGACGCCGGACTGGCCGGTTTGAGGACCAGTCTCTTCATCGACAGCGATCCGGGCGGGCTGGTCGGTGCGGTGCGTGTGATGAGGAAGCTCAGGGTGGAATGCCCCTGGGACCGATCCCAGACCCACGCCAGCCTGGTCGGCAATCTGATCGAAGAGGTCTACGAGTTGATCGAGGTGATCAACACCCTGCCCGAGGAGGGTGTCGACTGGGTCGCCTACGCCGCCGTGGAGGACGAGCTGGGTGATGTGCTTCTGCAGGTGCTGTTCCATGAGGCGATTGCCCGGGAGAAGGGTGCCTTCGACATCGATGGAGCTGCCGAGGTGCTACGTCAGAAGCTGGTGCGGAGGCATCCCCACGTCTTCGCCGACACGGTGGTCGAAGACGCCGCCGAGGTGAAGCGGAACTGGGACCGGATCAAGACCGAGGAGATGGGCGGGGAGCCCGAGTCCGTCCTCGACGGCGTACCCACGGGCATGCCCGCCCTGCAGCGTGCCTCCAAGGTGCAGAATCGCGCCGCGAAGGTGGGGTTCGACTGGGAGAAAGCCGACCAGGTCGTGCCCAAGGTCGCAGAGGAGCTGAGCGAGCTCACCGAGGCGATGAGCGGAGCCGGCGACCCGGGGGCGGAGTTGGGCGACCTCCTCTTCTCGGTGGTGAACCTGGCCCGTCATCTCGGGATCGACCCGGAGTTCGCCCTCCGCTCGTCCACAGCCACGTTCGATCGTCGGTTCCGCCGAATGGAGTCGGACGGCCCCCTGGACGATCTCGATCTCGATGAGCTGAACAGACGCTGGGAG
>JBAVPF010000501.1:0-1873 GCA_049692815.1 Acidimicrobiia bacterium | reverse complement strand
CCCTTCCCTGGTTCAAGGAAGTACTCGGCTACTGACATACTCGGGCCATGTCGTGGTCCGATCTGTCCGAGACCTGGCTCTCCGAGCTACGAAGCGATCCCGCCTACGAGAGCGTGGTCACGCCGTTGCTCGTCGAGGTGCTCGCCGCCGAGGCCGGTGAGCGCTATCTGGATCTGGGTTGTGGCGACGGGCGGGTGATGCGCGCACTCACCGAACGTGGAGTGGTAGCGCACGGGTTGGACATCAACGTGAACCTGGCCCACCGGGCAGGGAGCGCTTTCGTCGCCCGGCTCCCGACGATTCCCGTCCGTGACGACGCATACGACGGCGTCTACTCCGTGCTCAGCATCGAGCATGTTGCGGACCACACTTCGGTCTTCACCGAGTCGGCCCGGGTGACCAGGTCGGGTGGAGTCATGGCCCTCGTGATGAATCACCCGTATTGGACGGCACCGGGGTCGACGCCCATAACCGATGCGGATGGCGAGGTGCTCTGGCGTCCGGGCGACTACTTCGGCGAAGGCTCGTCGTCCATCCCGCTAGGTCACGCCGACATCGTGTTTCACCACCGTTCGATGGCCCGACTGCTCAACGCGGCAGCTGCGGCCGGCTGGAATCTCGAGCACATGATCGAGCAGTCCCATCACGAGATCGACGAGCAGTCGGGCATACCACGTCTCCTGGGATGTCGGTGGCGGCTCCTACCCTGAAGGGTGATGTTCGAGCGCCCCAAGACATCCGAGATACCCGACCATCCAGGGGCATATCTGTTCCGGGACAAACACGGTCGGGTCATCTATGTGGGCAAGGCGAAATCCCTGCGCAGCAGGGTTGCCTCGTACTTCTCCACCGGCCTGCACCCCCGCACCCAGGCGATGGTTGACGCGGCGAGGTCGGTCGACTGGATACTGACGGAGTCCGAAGTCGCCGCTCTGATGCTCGAGTACTCCCTGATCAAGGAGCACCGGCCCCGGTTCAACGTCAAGCTCGTCGACGACAAGTCGTATCCATTCCTGGCCATCACCCGCTCACACGAGTGGCCGCGGGCGATGGTCATGAGGGGCAAGAAGCGCAAGGGCAACGAGTACTTCGGCCCCTATGCCCACACCTATGCGATCCGCAAGACGCTGGATCAGCTGTTACGCACGTTCCCGGTGCGGACCTGCTCCAACGCCATGCTGGAGCGTCAGAAGGCCCAGGGCCGGCCCTGTCTTCTCTTCCACATCGAGAAATGCTCCGGCCCGTGTATCGGGGAGGTGAGCCACGACGACTACCAGGCGATGGTCGACGGCCTGGCCGCGTTCCTGAGCGGCGACACCGAAGCAGTGATCGCCGACCTCCAGAAAGCGATGTGGGAGGCGTCGGAGGGTCAGGAATTCGAGCTTGCCGCCCGTTATCGGGACCGTCAGGAGGATGTGAGAAGGGCGATGCTCCGTCAGGAGGTGGTGACCGAGAAGAAGGAGAACTTCGATCTCATCTCCCATCACGGCGACGAGCTGGAGACGGCTTTCCAGGTTCTCAATGTGCGCCGTGGACGGGTGGTGGGCGAGCGGAGCACGATCGTCGATCGGGTGGAGGTGCTGACCGACGCCCAGCTCATGACACGGATCATCCGGGAGTTGTACGGGGACACCGAGCCCCCGCGCGAGTTGCTGGTCTCCCTGATGCCCGACGAGGAGGACCTGCTGGTCGAGTGGCTCAGTGACATGAGGGGCGCCAGAGTCGGTCTTCGGGTGCCACAGAGGGGCGCAAAGAGACGACTCCTGGAGACCGCCTCGATCAACGCGGCGGAGGCCTTCGGCAGACATCGTCTCAGCCGTCAGAAAGACCACAACGCCCGGGCCAAGGCACTGAGGTCGCTCCAGGAGGTCCT
>JBAVPF010000500.1:0-2646 GCA_049692815.1 Acidimicrobiia bacterium | reverse complement strand
CGCGCACCTCCATCGTCCGCTTGCTGACCACACGTGCCCAGAAGAAGAAGACGAGAGGGGCGAGCCCTGCGATCACCAGGCCGAGAACTATGCCCACCACCCGGTAGCTCGAGTTGAACTCGGTGAGACTCGAGGCGAGCTCCTCCTGGACAGTGCCGATGGCGACCATCGAGGACTGGAAGAGCTGGTTGAGCTCGACCTCGTCGATGCTCGTGAAGCCGACCACCGCCAGGTCAGTCTTTGCTAGATCGACGAATCTCGTCACCTCGGTCACGGCGAGGGACCCGGCTTCCCCCGAGGGGAACCCGGACAGGGAGCGCTCGAGCACGTCCAACGAGGCGGCGGCCTCGTCGATGGAGACGGCCTTCTGCTGCGGTGAGGCGCCCTGCGCTATCGCCAGGTGACTGCGCACGACTGTCGCCGCCCGCGCCGCGTCGTCGACGGCGTGGAGCTCGATGGCCGTCCGGGCCACCGAGCTGCTGATCCGGATCGCACCAAAGACTGCCCCTCCCGTGATCGCCACGATCACGGCGGCGGCCAGCGCCAGCCTGCTGACGCGACGTCGGTCGGATTCGCCCGGCACCAGGTCCGCCAGGAGTCGGGCTCCCTGCCTGACCAGGCGACCTCGCTCGCTACTCACCTGGTAGGTGTCGGCAAAAGGCCGGAAAAAATTGACCCCGCCCACTAGTGCCGGCGACCCTTTGCGAGATTCCAGTTCATCTCCGGGCCGACCTCAGGTCAGGCGGCCTCCCGGGGCCCGCTGGGAGCTAATTCAGCTCTCGGCGCAGGTCACCTCGAAGGTTCCCTGCTCGACGACCAGATCCCCATCGCCATAGGAACTGTTCTCCTCGTAGAACGTGGCGGTGCCGGTGATTGTGTCACCGTCGATCTCATACGAATCGACCTGGCTCGAGCCCACCGGAATGCCATTGAGGTCCGCATGCTCCGGATTCGCTATCCATTCAAGATCCCCAACCGAAGCATCTAGCTCCGGCATGATTCCGGCCGTCTCCTCTTTGCCTTTGAACGGGATGCCAACCGAGAGACTGCCGTCGAGCTCACCCCCGTTCTCGTCGACCTGTCGGAGAGCAGCCAAGAAGGCGACGTTGAAAGAGGACGGCATGCACTGCAAGCCGGGGAACCCGGTGTCGGCGAAGTGATAGGTCTCCCCTGCGACGGTCACGGTCCCCACCGACACGTCGGCACCCGAGCCCTGGTCGTCGCTGTCCGCTGCGGAGGATGTGGCCGTGGTCGGAGTCTCGCCGCTGTCGTCGGTGTCGGCATCAGTGGCCGCGGTCTGGCCACCATTGCCTTCGGTAGCGGGCTCATCGGTCCCCTCGTCACCCGATCCCCCGCCACATGCCGCCACGAGTAGCAGCATCACCAACGAGAGGGTCAGAACACGTCGCATCGTCCAGCTCCTTTGACCGGGGTCCTACACAGACGTGGCAACCTAACCGAACTTGGCAGACGGCGATGAGGACTCGGCGGCTCGTATGCCTGGCAGGCCTCGACCATGGACGGATGCTCTCACCAGTACTCCTCGTAGTGGACGTTGCCAATACGGCCGCGCCGATCGATGGCGAAACCCCGACGATGGAGCAACTCCGCCATCCCCGTCGTCTCGGGGAATCGGAGTTCGTCCGCCTCGCCTTCCGGCAACCCGATCATCGACGGGTTGCCACACAGGAACACATGGGTACGGTCCGGGTCGAGCTCCTCCCCCAGCTGGTCAGCCAGCACATCGTCTCTGAGCAGATCCTGCATGTACCTCTTGGGGACGTCGGACTCCCTGGTGGGCATGGCCAGATAGGAGTAGTTGGGGTATCTCTCCTCCAACTGCCGGTGCTCGTCCAGGTAGGCGAGGTCGGACCTGTAGCGAACCGAGACTGCGGAGAGGATCGGACCGTGATGTCCCTTGCGGAGGAGCTCGACGATCATGGCGTTGTGGGGGCTCTCGCCGGTGCCTGTGGCGCAGAACAGCACTGCACAGCCGGGATCGACGACCGGGGCGAGGCTGTATCTGCCGGCCACCTTCGGCCCCAGGTAGATGCGATCGCCCACGTGCTTCAGGGCGAGACGAGGCGTGAGAGCCGGCACGTTGCCGTCTGACGGGCGGACCCACACGATGTACAACTCGACATCGTCCATCTCAGCGTGGTCGATCAGATACCCATGCTCATCGAAGATCGGTGAGGAGATCGAGTATGACCGTCTCACCATCTTCTCTCTCCTGGCATCGAGACCAGGGTCTTCGGCGTCGTCGGCCCGTGGCTCCCAGAATCCGAGGCCCAGTGAGCAGTACTGGCCGGCGCGGTGGGCGATGCCGGTGTGGTCCGGTTTGACGCGAATCCGCCACAGCTCGTTGTGCGCCGTGTCGAAGGCAGTGATCGTGGCGTTGTAGTGGCTCCGCGAAAGCTCGCGACGACGAGGGTGCTGGGTCGCGGTCGAGCCGGGAGTCAAGTCGGGGAGATGGGAGAAATGCCTCGCCCTGATCGCGGTCCACGCACCAGACGGTGTCAGCCTCGCAGCCTCCTCTGGCCCGGAGGATTCTGTGATCACGTACAGACCATCTCGCCGACCGGCGCGGGTCAAGAAGGCGGGAAGCCGTTCACGACCCTGGGCCCACAGGACGTGGTCGAACTG
>JBAVPF010000499.1:0-8284 GCA_049692815.1 Acidimicrobiia bacterium | reverse complement strand
GCCCAGGTCAAGGGTCGCCACAGTGGTGACTTCGAAATGAGTAGAGGCCGATCCAAACCATCGACAGAAAGTAGGGTGTCTCCCACCCGGATCGGTCCGATAGGGCCCAGGGAAGTGACTCGTCCCTGGATGGGTCCGACCGAAAACATGACCTCCTCTGTCAGCTCCGGGTCGAGCATGGAGGCTGTCGCCATGAATGACGACTCGTCTCCAACCTGAACGAACAGGTCTTCCGTTGTATCACCGGCCTCGGCGGGTGTTTCGGTCTGCTGCCATACGAGCAACCAGGCAAGCCCGGCGACTATCAGCAGACCCAGGCCCAGCCAAGCCACCAATAGCCGCATGCTTCGAGCCGACCTCCTCCGAGTCTCACTTATGTCGGCTACTGGTCGCCGTATGTCGCGTTGCATGAACCGGTGGCTATCAGTTGCTCGGCTGTCCGATATAGGTCCATCGCCTCATCGCCTGGTAGCTGCACAACTTCGTCGAAGTCGGCTGGTACATCATCGAACCCCTGGTCACGCAAACAGGGCAGCACATTCTGCTCCCAATCTCTCTTGTTTTCTTCCGCATCGGCCTTCTGCATCGCCTCATTGTGAGACTCGTAGCCAATCTGCGCCTCTTGAAAGTGAGCGAAATAGCAGGCATCAACGAGCGGACGATCCGCCTCGGTGTAGTGGTAGAGGTAGGTGCCGAACCTCGGATCAACCGATACCTCGTTGAGTTGACCACCGCCGTCCGCAACACAGGTTCGGAACTCCTCGAATGCGGAGTCGTAATCTTGTTTCGACACCTCAGGCACAGTGCCAGCAGTCTCGCTGGACTGTGGCTGAGCCTCGGGTTGGCAGGCAGTGCTCGCGATCACCACAACGGCGACCGCGAGCACATTCCTCAAGCTCAAGCAGCGATCACGAGTGGGAATCCCACCACCCACACTCACGCCGAGAGATAGGAATAGCCATCCCAGTTCAGACAGGGCGGGTATTGAATGTAGTTCTTAACGTTCCAATCGCTGTGCGCGTTGCCCACCGTATAGTCGTACGCGTACGGACTCCATTGTTGGCCTTCACCAGGAACGCCCTGCCAGCCTCTCACTGCCAGGTAGTCGCAGACAGCTTCGTACTTTGAGAACGTCGCATACGAGTAGTAGTTATCCCCCCACTCGGGCGCGGGTCCGCACGATGCTGCCAATGCTGGCTGCGCACCGAGGGCCACGACTCCTATAGCCATCGCCAAGACGGTGAGTAGAGTTTTGGCCTTCATTGTCCTTCTAGAGGTCACTAGAGGTCTCCTTTTGATTCGTTCTTGTGCTCATCGGCAAGCGTTTGTAGGAATCTCCCTCCTTCTGTCTGTCTGTAGAGGTCGGCCAGCCTCGGGCAAATCCGGCCTCGCGACATCGAAGAAGCGTTTGGCAGAGGAAGGGGTTCTCCGCCCACCGCACCAACGGGTGTCGTCCTATCTGTCTCCGATCTGACTGTCATCAGCATCCCGTTCTGCTTTGACCCATGTCGTGCTTGTTTGACCGATGTCGTGCTTGTGTCCAGCCAAGTTGAGTCGTCGCGGCGAAAGGGTCAACGGATTGCTTCGGGATGATCTGCGTGGGTAAGGCAGGGGTGGGCTATCTGGAGCGTCAATCGGCGGCCGCAACAGTCAGACCAGCGTTGGCGCGTAGTGACTGCCGAGCCTGGCATGGCTGTGGTGGATTCTCGGGTGGGTCAGCCGGAAGGTCGCGGTATGGGGATTATGAACACCGCCATGTCCCTGGCGTCTAGTGAGAAGCTTGCGCATGGGCGATCGGGTTCTGGTTCCCGGACGGCCAGTTGCCAATCGGCGAAGCCAAGGTCGTCCATGAGTTCCCGAACGTCAGCGACCGCCAATGCGTAGTCGGCGCAGGTGTGCTCAGCGAAGTATGCGACAAGCTGTGCCTGCAGATCGGTCGGAGATGAAGACGGGGAGGTCGGATCCTCAGGACCGTTGACTTGGTTCGCGAGACCGAGTCTTGAGCAGATGGCGGTATCGTCGGTTGGGAATACCAGGAGTGCGCCTTCGTCGTTCACGCACCCGGTCAGTGGAGGCACAAATCCATCATCCTCCCACTCCCGTTGCGTTAGCACTCCAGTCGACCATGGTTCCATACACAACCCTGTTGATGGACCACCCTCGGCTGGCCGCACCGCCACTCGATCGGAGTTCAGGCTGGGTGCTTCGTAGCAGACGACTCCTTGGATCCAGACGACCTCCCGGTAGATCACCCAGGCTGCTGCGATGAGGAGCAGGGCCGCAGCGACTGCGATAGCAATCCGGAGCGCGCGCCGTCGTACCGGCGTACGAGTCTCCTGCGATGTGATTCTTGCGAGGAGCTCTTGAGCTTGTTCCGACGTCGAGTCGGGAACCGATCTCAGATCTACCGGATCGTGGCTACGCAGGATCTCGAATGGGTCTCTTCCACTCATGTGATCTTCTCGTCGCCCCGGCGTTCATGGCTGTGGAACAGCCCCCTGAGGCGGTTTCGTGCACGATAGAGGTCCGAACGGACGGCGCTCTCACTCTTCCCGACAACCTCGGCGATCTCCCTGTAGGACAGGTTCTCGAAGGCGGCGAGCCGGACAATCTCTTGATGATATCGAGACAATCGCTCCAACGAGTCGAACGCACGGACTAGGTCGAGCCTGCTATTCGCTTGCCTCTCGGGAGAAGTCGGATGTGCGCTCACTGAGCGTCTCAGACGCCGTCGCAGCGCGGCCAGGCGGTCCCGTCCCCGTCTTACATTGGAAAGCGACTTGTAGGCGACAGCGTACAGCCACGCCAACGTAGAATCCGCCGCTTCGAAGTCGGCCATCCGTCGCCAGGCGACGAGATACGTGGCCGCTACTGCGTCCTCGGCGTCCTCAAGGGACTCGCAGCGCCGACGACAGTACGCCAGGACCGATGGGTAGGTCTCGTGGAATAGCGACTCGAATCGTTCGGCGTTCTCACTCTTCGGCAGGACGATCCTCCCGGGTGGTGCTTTTGATGCGGATGATGCTGAGGAACCTATCCGATGTACACCGAAGAGACGTCGTTGTTCCAACCGCTTATCATCGAAGAGTAGGCGTCCCACGCCTCAGTTAGGCTTGTTGGGTACCAGTCTCACCCACCATTGGCGTAGTCAGCGAAGTACGCATAGCAGGGTCCGACTTTGTATGACGACGTCTTCTGGTCGAAGCCGTACCCGGAGAGGTTGAGCCACTGGAAGCGGTCACGGAGATACAGCACGGGTGAGCCATATGAGGTCCCGTCGTACAACCGCAGATAGCCAGAGCAAGTAGCTCCTGCGGTCTGGATGCCATTATCCTCCAGATCCGCCGACTGTAGCGATGCTTCGAGTTCCGCGATGCGAGCGTCCATTTGGGTCTCAGTGCGAAAACACTCGGACACTCCGATCTCGTTCCAGATCAGGCACGCAGACGCCTCCCCCCATCCCTCCTCGAGCGAGATCCTCCGACCTTCAAATGTGGCTGTCACGCCGGCTGGATTGGACACCGCTTTATCCACTTCGGCCCGGACTGGCACAAGTCCGACCAAGCCGACTGTCGCTCCCACGACTAGCAGCACTAAGGCGATTCCTAGAGCCTGATGTTTGTTAGATGTCGCTTCTGGCATGACTCTCACCCTCCTTGGATGGTTTGGGAGTCCGGCGACGCCGTCGGCTCCTTCGTATCGTGTCGATTAATGAGTGTCCGAAAGAGGACATCCGTCGCGCCCCTGCCGCGACTTCTCGATCGCTCTGGACACGATTCATTGCATGGAACGTCATTGCATGGAACGTCTAGAAGGTGGTGCCGACATTCGGATCGGACTAGGGCCTAATCGATTAATCGGAGGTCCATCGATCGTATGAGCGCACCAGACGACCCAGTTCTTGAGCCGATCGAGGTTGCACTCCTAGAAGCCCTGATATCAGAGCCCACCTTTGCGAGGGCAGCAGAGCGGATTGGCCGCTCGGAGCGGCATGCGAGGCGACTCGCCGCTCGACTCGTCGATCAACTCGGTGCCAGGAATCGCTACGACGCCATCGCGGTAGCCACCCACCTCAACCTCGTCTCCAGGACGACCTCCGCAGACTCGCCCGAGATGGAGCCACGCAACACGCAAGCTGCCGATGGTTCGTGCTAGTGAGTGCACGGCACCAACGAGCTGACTATTCAGGCTGCATCGGTTGCTGATTAACCATTTGAACATCTCGTGAGGAAGGACGGTGAACTTGCGGACACTTGCCTTCCGATGCGCCGAGACGATGCCCTCGATTGTCCAGTCGAGGTCGATCTGCCGACCATCCGTTGCAGAAGAACGAATCAGACAAGGGGACCAAGACACGACAGAACAACTTTCTGGCCCCGACAGGACCACTACGCACCGTCCTACACCCCGCCTGTCGGCGAGCACCGCCGACAAAACCCAAGGTCGATTCCCCCCATATCCTCACTTCCAGGTGGTTCGACGGTGATGAGTTGCTCGAGGTCGACAGTCGCCAGAACACCTTGCGTGTTGACGGCTGATGATCCTGGGCGCGCTCGCCTGCCTTCGACTGCAACCCAATTGCAACCCAACGCCACGTAATCGGGCGCCACCGTCTGATACGGGCTGAACCGCCACCGTATGAGAATGCCTGCATAGACGGCCTTTTCACTACAGTTCGGTACTCCTCAATACGGGCGTGATCGGATTCAGGTTCCTGTGATCGCAAGATCGTGGGGGTTCAAGTCCCCCCTCGCCCACCGAACCGGACATTTGTGTCGGGTGTCCGCGATCGAGAACACGTTTCGGGGCCTTCAGCCCTTGTGTCCTCCCACACACTTGCGCAGATTGTGGGATGTGAGGGACGACCCGGCTCCAGCTGTGACCTCGGCCGAGCGCTTGGACGTGCTCGGTGCCGTGGTCGCCATGGTCATCTACGTCTCGAGCATCATCACGTTCTCGGCACGAATGATGTTCCACGTCTCCCCAGGTCATTGGATCGGGATCCCGTTCCTGCTCATGGCATTCCCGTTGGGATTCCTCCTGTTCACGGCTCCCCGCCTGCGCCGTCCACGTCTCTACTACATCCAGGTGGGGTTGATGTTGTCTTCGATCATCATCCTGTTCCTCTTGGACTACGTCCTCGGGGTCGAGTGGCGCGACAACACATGGGCCGTCATCTCGTTCGTGACGTTCTACTTCGCTGGCATGGGAGGCATGATCGGCGTGGCTTCCCGGGCCGGGCGCTCATGGACCGTCAGTTCGGTGGTCCTGTTCTTCGTGACCGGTGTTCTCGCCTTCGTTCAGCGAGGGGTGACAGGTCTCTGAACAGCCAGTCCACATGCACACAGCCAATCTCCGTCGAGGTCACTGCCAATAGGGAAGGGGACATGTGTACTTTGCCGCACAGTGATTTTCGATGCTCCACCCAGGTCTCGCCGACGGGCGATGCGCTTCCTCTGGCCGATACTCGTCGTGGCGGCCATAGTCCTCGCCGTCGTGGTCACCGCGGCCGGTGAGCAGACCCGCGCCGAGCTGGAGTATCTCGACGAGATCCGCACCCAGGCCATCGACCTGTCACGCAGCGGAGCCGCCTTGCGGGGCTTGATGCCAAAGGTGCGCACGATCGATCGTGACGAGTTCACCACTGTGTTCGATTCGATAGGAGCAAATCTCGACATCGGGCTGGCATTCGTCGCCGATCACCCGCCGACGGACACGTTGGTTCCGGTCTGGGTGATGTACAGGCAGGTCCTGTTGACCTGGCAGTCGGGTGTGGACGGCCTCTCTGCCGCCATCCTCCAAGCGGCCGACAATCCCGATGACGTGGGCGCCGAGACCGACATCGCCGACGCCCTGGCCGCGCTGCGGGCCGGTGACAACCTGTACGCCGAATTCCAGGCAGAGTTCGACCTCGAAGGTGTTCCCGACCCGGTGAACCCTCTCGTCGACGTGTCGCTCAGCCCCGCCGACGCGGACGTGCTCAGCCTGGCCAGCTCCTATGCCGCGGCAGCGCAGTCGTCCACCAGCTCCCTGGGTCTGAGACCCGGGCTCAGAGTGAGCCAGATCGTCAGCGATCCGGCATGGCAGATCAACGTCGAGGGTCAGCCAGTGGTCCCCAACACCTCCAGCATCGGGTTCTCGACGGTGATCACCAACACCGGCAACGTGGCGAGCCAGCCCGGGTCCGTCGAGCTGCAGCTCACCGACGGGGTCGACACTCTCATGGTCCAGGCCGAGGTGCCCGCTCTACAGCCGTCCAGCCAGACGACGGTGGTGTTCGACCCCATGGAAGTGCAGGCCGACACCCTCTACGAGGTGTCGATCACGCTGGTCGACGTCGCCCTCGACAACGACCTGGACGACAACTCCCTTCGAATCCAGTTCACCGTCAACCCCGCCTGACCTTCCGCGAATCCCCGATAGTTAGCCCCGTATAGGGGGCTAACTACCTCGAGAAGGCGGGTAACCGTCACCGCCCGCTCGGCCTGTACCATCGCAACACCGATGCTCGACCCGAGGCTCCTCCGTGAGAATCCCGACGTCGTCGCCGAGTCCCTGCGACGACGCGGGTCGGCGATCGAGCTCGACGCGCTCGTCGAGCTCGAGTCCAGTCATCGGGCTGCCCTGCAGGAGGCCGAGGAGCTGCGGGCCCGCCAGAAGGACGCAGGCCGTGAGATCGCCTCTCTGGAGGGAGAGGCCAAGGAGAAGGCGATAGCCGAGGTTTCCGATCTTGCGGCCTCGGTCAAGGAAGCCGCGGCCGAGGCAGACGAGATGGCGGCCCGGTTCCGAGTGGCATGGCTCGAGGTTCCCAATCTCGTCGACCCGACGGCCGCCGACGGATACACCGACGAGGACAACGTCGAGATCAAGCGTCACGGCGATCCCATGACAGAGGGCACCGACCACGCAGCCCTCGGCGAAGCACTCGACATCATCGACACCGAACGCGGAGCCAAGGTGTCGGGGAGCCGGTTCGGCTACCTGAAGGGAAAGGGCGCCCTGCTCGAGCTGTCGCTGGTGCGCTGGACCATGGACAATCTCGTGGAGGCAGGGTTCACACCGATGGTTCCACCGGTTCTGGTGAGAGAGCACGCCCTCGAAGGCACCGGCTTCTTCCCCGAGGCCAGGGAGCAGGTGTACGAGGTCCCCAAAGACGAGCTGTTCCTGGTGGGGACCAGTGAGGTCCCGCTGGCGGCCTATCACGGTGGGGAGATCCTCGACGCCGACTCCCTTCCCATCCGGTATGCCGGCTTCTCCACCTGTTTCAGGCGGGAGGCCGGTACTTACGGGAAGGACACGGCGGGGATCTTCCGGGTCCACCAGTTCGACAAGGTCGAGATGTTCGTGTTCACCACGCCCGACGCCTCGAAGGACGAGCACGAGCGTCTTCTCTCAGTCGAAGAGTCACTGGTCCAACAGCTCGACGTCCCCTATCGGGTGGTCAACGTCGCGGCCGGCGACCTTGGCGCCAGCGCCGCCAAGAAATACGACATCGAAGCATGGTTCCCCGGCGAGCAGGCCTTCAGGGAGATCACCTCGTGCTCCAACACCACCGACTTCCAGGCGCGCAGGCTTCGCATCCGTTATCGGGACGGTGAGGGGGGCAACGTCGTCGCCCACACTCTCAACGGCACGGCGTGTGCGGTGGGGAGGACCATCCTCGCCATCCTCGAGAACCACCAGCAGCCGGATGGGAGCGTGGCGATTCCCGAGGCGCTCCGTCCCTACACCGGGTTCGATCTGATCGGGCCGTGAGCGAGGCTTCCGATCCGATCTTCGCCCGCATCGCCAGAAGATACGACCGCATCAATCGAATTCTCTCTCTGGGCCGGGAGCGGGCCTGGCGCACCAAAGGAGTGCGAATGCTCGACGACGGTGTGATCCTCGACCTGGGCTGTGGGACGGGGGACACCGACTTCGAAGGGCGGACCGTGATCGGTCTCGATCCGGTCGTCGAGATGCTGGCGTTGAGCCCGGTCCCGGCCCGTGTCGCCGGCGTCGGCGAGACGATTCCGGTCCGGGATGCCAGCCTCGATGGGGTGTTCAGCGCCTTCGTCTTCAGGAACCTCACGTCGATCGAGCGGACGCTCGACGAGATGGAGCGGGTCTTGAAGCCAGGAGCCGCGGCTGTGGTCATCGATCTGGGACGGCCAAGGAATGGTTTCTTGCGTCTTCTCCACCGAATGGGTACGGCGGTCGTGCTGCCACTCGTCGGTTTGGTTTTCGCCGGTGCGCCCCGTGAGTACTGGTATCTCCACAAGACGCTCGACTCTCTCCCGGACGC
>JBAVPF010000498.1:0-1716 GCA_049692815.1 Acidimicrobiia bacterium | reverse complement strand
GGCCAGGGGACATTCACCATCGCCGAGCCATCGCCTGGGCATACCGAGGTTCGCTGGGACGAGGAGCTCTCGTTCCCCTGGTGGCTCGGCGGCCGGGTGACCGCGATGTTCGCCCGACCGGTCCTGGCCGGGATTTGGCGGGGCAATCTGCGCCGGCTGGAGGAGAGCCTCAGCTCCCCTTGAAGTGGGCTTCCCGCTTCTCCACGAAGGCATTGACCCCTTCGACGGCGTCGTCGCTGGCGAAGGTCGCCTGAAAGCTCTCCTGCTCGATGTCGAGCGCCTGGCTCAACGGGACACCGCGACCGGCGGCGAGCGCCTTCTTGGCCGCGGCTATGGCGTATGTGGCCTTCGTCGCCCACTCGGCGGCGTCGGCCATTGCGGTGGGGAGCACATCGTCGGTGGGCAGCACCTTGTCGGCATACCCGATGGCCAGGGCCTCTTCCGCTCCGACCTGACGCCCGGTGTACACCAGGTCCTTGGCCGTCTGAAAGCCGACGACACGCTGAAGACGCTGGGTTCCCCCGGCGCCGGGGATCAGGCCGAGCAGGATCTCGGGCTGGCCGATCCGCGCGTCCTCGGACATGTAGCGGAAGTCGCAGCCGAGGGACAGCTCGCAACCACCACCCAGGGCGTAGCCGTGCACGGCGGCGATTGTCGGCTTGGCCAGCTCGTCGAGGATCCGGATGGCATCGAGCAGAGCGGTCGCGGTCCGCTCTTTGCCCCCTGAATCCAACGTCTCTTTGAACCCCTTGATGTCGGCGCCGGCGGCGAAATGGGGTTGGCCGGTCACCACCACGGCGCGTATGGACGGGTCCCGACACTGTGTGAAGGCCTCTTCGAGCTCGAGGCTCACCTGGTTGGAGAGGGCATTGACCGGAGGGCGGTCGAGGCGAACCAGCGCTACCGGGCCTTCGACGGTGACTTCGACGTGTTCCATCGCGGCGACCTTAGGCCCTGGGGTTGGAGGTGACACCGGGAAGATCACGCATGGCGGGAAGACGCTCTGGTGGAACCGGCGCCACCCGCATCCGGGCATCGACGACGCAGACGCCCTCGCCGGGAGTCAGCACCTTCACCGGGTTGAGGTCCATCTCGACCAGCTCGGGGACCGCAGACACGAACCCGGAGACTTTGAGGAGAGACGATTCGAGGGCGGCGACGTCCCCTCTCGGGTTGTTCCGATAGCCCTCGAGCAGCTTGTGGCTGCGGGTCTCGGTGATCATCTCCGCGGCGTCCACGTCGGTGAGAGGGTGCAGGCGAAAGGACACGTCCTTGAGCAGCTCCACGTAGATCCCACCCAGGCCGAACAGGACCAGCGGCCCGAAGTTGGGGTCTTGGGCCACACCGATCAGGACCTCATGACCCTCCGGCACGTATTCCTGGACCAGGACGCCCTGGTGGCTCGTCACCGCCGCGGTGACCGTCTCGAAGGCGGCTGCGACCTCTTCGTCCCCCTCGACGCCGAGCACGACCCCGCCGATGTCAGACTTGTGGAGTGCCTCGTCGCTGATGACCTTGAGCACCACCGGCCCGCCGATCTCCGCTGCCGTCTCCTGGGCCTGGGCCGGCGAGCTCGCCTCGCGGGTGACCGGAGTGCGGAGGCCGATCGCCTGAAGACACGCCTCCATCTCCTCGGCCCCCAGCCAACCTCCCTCGTCGCCGAGCCGCTGCATGGCCCCGTCGATGACCGAGCGAACCCGGTCCACGGCATCGTCC
>JBAVPF010000497.1:0-2424 GCA_049692815.1 Acidimicrobiia bacterium | reverse complement strand
GAGGAGCAGAACTGTGCGTCGCGTCCGAGATGGGAGAAACGGTCATGAGAGCCTTTCTCGATGCCGGGGCCACACCCTGTGGCCTGGGGGCGCGCGACACGCTGCGGCTGGAGGCAGGGCTTCCGCTCTGGGGCCTGGACCTCGACGAGACCACGACGCCGCTGGAGGCCGGGCTCGACTTCGCCGTCTCGCTCGACCACGAGTTCGTGGGCAGGGAGCGGCTCGTCGAACAGAGAGAGGCGGGTCTGGACAGACGGCTCGCCGGATTCGTGCTCGAGGAAAGGGGCATACCCCGGCACGGGCACGAGGTGCGCACCGGCGGCGGGGGAGCCGGGGTCGTCACCTCCGGCAACATCAGCCCCATGCTGGAGACGGGCGTAGGGTTGGCCTACATATCGCCACCGGCGGAGGTGGGGATTTCACTGGAGGTGAAGATCCGTGACCGCTGGGTTCCGGGACGGGTAGCCGAGCCCCCCTTCCACCAAACCGCATGAGCGGCCCGACCCGGGATCGTCCTCAGATGCCGGAGGGTTACGGCGTCGAACAGGCGGAGGCCTACGTCGAGTGGGACCAGGTCGAGTCGAAGCTGCAGCAGAGCCGCAATTACTGGCTGGCGACGACGCGACCGGATGGCCGGCCACATGTCGTGCCCCGATGGGGCGTTTGGCTGGACGGGCTCTTCTGGTACGACGGGTCGCCGGAGACGCTCCATGTCCGCAACCTGGTGGGCGACCCCCACTGTGTCCTTCATCTCGAAGACGGCATGGACGTGACGATCGTCGAGGGGCGCTCTGTCCAATCCGAGCCGATCACCGGGGAGCTGGGGGAGCGACTCGCCGCCGAGTACGCCAGGAAGTACGGGCCCGAGTACACACCGGGGCCGGACGCCTGGTCTGACGAGATCGCCGGCGGCATGCGAAAGCTGATCGCGGAGAAGGTGCTTGCCTGGACCGAGTTCCCCAAGGACCTGACCCGCTTCATCTTCTGAACAGCGTCAGGGTCGGCGAGGCGCGCCACGCCCGGTTCGGTAGGGTCGGAAGGCAGCACCCTTTCTCAAGGGCGGCAAACGCATCGGGAGGTGTATTCATGGCCGATCATCCCAATCTGGAAAGAGCCCGTGTCGGGTATGAGGCTTTCGCCAACGGTGACATGGCGACGCTGAACGACGTGATCGCCGACGACGTCGTTTGGCACAACGGTGGCAACAGCCCGCTGTCGGGCGACTACGTAGGCAAGGAGGCCGTGTTTGGCCTCTTCGGACAAATCGCGCAGGAGACCGGAGGCACTTTCGAGAACGAGATCCATGACATGCTCGCCAACGACGAGCACGGTGTCGCCCTCGTGGTCACCAAGGGGACCCGTGGCGACAAGACGCTCGAAGAACGAAGTGTTCATGTGTTCCACATGAACGACGGGGCCCTGACCGAGTTCTGGGCGTTCCCCGAGAATCAGAGCGCGTTCGACGATTTCTGGGCGTAGTCAGGAACTGAAACTCCCGGGGCCCTGAGTTCAGGGAGCCGGCCTCCCTGGATACGATGACTCCGGTCATGCCCAGCACTGCACGCCCCGTTCCCCATCCCGATTTTGGCACCGAACTGGTCAGAGATTGGCAGCCTGAGGGCACTGCCCGGGCTCATCTCGTGCTCGTGCACGGGCTGGGTGAGCATTGCGGACGCTATGAGCGAATGGGTCAGCAGATGGCGGATGCCGGGCTGTGGGTCAGGAGCTTCGACCTGGTTGGTGCCGGGGGCTCCGGAGGGAAACGGTGGCATATCGAGGATTGGGCGACCTACCACGATCAAGTTCAGAGCCATGTCGTGTGGGCCCGAGAGCAGGGCGGGCCTCTCGTCTTGATGGGACATTCCCTGGGGGGCGCCATCGCCCTGGGATACCTGCTCGGTGATCGGCCCCAACCCGACTTGGCGGTGTTGTCGGCGCCCGCACTGGCGGGAGGCGCCGGATGGCAACGAGCCCTCGCACCGGTGCTGGCCAGGGTCGCTCCAACCGTGACCATGACGACGGGAGTGAAGGGCGAGCACCTATCCCGTGACCCGGCGGTTGGCGAGGCCTACTTCGCCGACCCACTCGTCATGACCAAGGCCACACTCGGGTTCGGTGCCCGGGTGTTCGAGGAGATCGACCGGCTCAACGCCGAGTTGGGTCGTCTCAGTCTGCCCACGCTGGTCATCCACGGTGGTGAGGACGTGCTGGTCCCCACCTCGTGCTCCGAGCCTTTGGGCGAGCTGGACAACGTGGAGCGCAAGGTCTACGAGGGGCTGCGTCACGAGACCTTCAACGAGCCGGAAGGCCCCGAGGTCATCGCCGACGTCATCGCCTGGATCGACGCCCACATCTAGGTCGGGCCGTTCACGGAGTGTCTACCGGGATACGATCAACCTACGTGCAATGAACACGGTATAGGCG
>JBAVPF010000496.1:0-1942 GCA_049692815.1 Acidimicrobiia bacterium | reverse complement strand
CTCTTGTGGAGGTGGTGTGGGTCGTCCGTCGAACAGACGCCGGTCGGGCCGCAGGCTGACGGCGGATGAGGCCTCAGTCGAGATTGAACACGACCGACATCGGGTCCTCTCCGATGTCGACGGTGCCGGCGAGAGTGTTGGCCGGCCTCTCGATCATCAGCGCCCCGCCAAGGTCGCTGTCGCCAATGTGTGACGGCCAGCTCCTGGTTTCGACGGTGACGACCGGCCCGGCCAGGGACGACCACAAGATCGCCCCGTTGACCTGGGTCAGGTCGACCAACAGCTCAGCGCCATTGCTCGGGGAGAGGCTCTCACCGGGTCCCCCTGCCGCGAAGACTGCGACGGCGCCCCCTGCCGTCAAAGCCATTGTCACGGCCAATCCCAACCCGGTGAGACTCCTATTTATCACTCCCCGCATGCAAGTGACCACGCTATGTGGTCAATCGACCGGCTCAAATGGCCATTTCGACAAATCGGGAAAGCACTAGTCCGTAGAGGAGGGCGGCCACGATGGCCATCAGCACCACGCCCAACACGCTCCGACCGCGATTGTCGGAGAACCGGGCCAACAGGACGCCGAGTGTCACCCACAGGGTGATGTCGAGAGGCCAGGCGACCACCAGGTCGCCGAAGAGGAAACCGAAGATCGCCGACACCGGGAGGCCGGCGTAGAGGAGCGTGAAGCCCAGCGACTCACAGGCGTTCTGGCATCCGGTGTCGTTGACCAGGCTCAGCCCGATGGCCATGAGGATGAGCCCGGTGGCCACCAGGATCCCGGTGGCGATGGCCGCACTTCGACATCCGGGCGGCTCGGGTTTCGACGACACGGGCAACGATCGTAAGACCGGGTGGGTGAAACCGGAACCGGGGGCTAGGTTTGTCGACCGGAAAGGACAACTGGTGACCCTCAGAGACGCACTGCTCATCCTTCACATCGCCGGCGTCGGCACCTGGCTCGGCGCCAACGTCGTGCAGGCATTCGTCCCACCGCTGGCGGCCCGGTCGGGGAGCGAGACACTGGGATGGTGGTATCGCACCTCGGCGGTCATGTCGAGCCGCCTCTACATGCCGGCCGCGATCCTGATACTGATCACCGGCATCTTTCTCGTGCTGCAGAACGACTCGTACGGATTCGGGAGCACGTTCGTCACCATCGGGTTCGGGATGATCGTTGTCGGGGCGGTCCTCGGGATGGTCGTGTTCGGGCCTTCGGGAGAGGCAGCCGCGGTCGCAGCCGAGTCGGGTGACGAGCCCGGGCTGATCCGATCCGCGGGCCGGATCGCCCGCTATGGCCTCATCGACACCCTCCTGCTCCTCTTCACCATCACGGTCATGGTCCTCAAACTGGACTGAGCCTTACCATCACGGCGGTGAGTCGGGCCCGAATCGGCGTCGTCCTGTGTCTCGCCGTGGCGGCGTGCACCAGCGGGCAACAAGCAGACCTCGCCGCGTCTGCAGACACCCGGCCGCCGCCCACCACCGCACCACCGACCACGACGCCACCTGCTTCGACGACGACCGTCCCCCTCGTCCAGGTGTCGGGGCGCGTCACCTCCGACACGGGCGCACCCGTCGGCCGCGCCTTGGTGACGACGGGAGAGGTCGCCTCCTTGACGGGCCCGGACGGCTGGTTCGCACTCGAGACGAGCACCCCGGGGACGATGACCGTCTCCAAGCCGGGGTGGACGGGTGTGGTGATGGACTGGGACGAGGCCACCACCTACTACGAGGCCGTGATCTCTCCCCAGAGGATCCGGGGACTGCGGGTTGCGGCAGACGCCGCCGGTGACGAGGAGAAGTTCCAGGACCTGATCCGTCTCGCCGACGAGACCGCCGTCAACGCGTTCGTCTTCGACACCAAACAAGAGGGAGGCGACGTCCTCTATTCGACCGGGGTGGCGGAGGCATACCGGATCGGGGCAGTCAAGCCGGTGTACGACCC